>JACQRL010000069.1 GCA_016206485.1 Planctomycetota bacterium
CCATATTCCGCCATATAACCATATCCGCCAAGGATCTGGATTGCCTTTCTGGTAACATCCATAGCCATCTGTGAGCTATAAAGTTTAGCCATAGAAGCATATTTAATAAAATCTCCGCCCGCATCCTTAATTCTTGCTGACTGAAAAGCCAGATTTCTTCCTGCCTCTATCTGTGTCCTCATTTCCGCCAGCATAAACTGAATCGCCTGCATTTCATGGAGATAAATTCCAAACTGTTTTCGCTCCTTGGAATATTTTCTTGCTATGTTATATGCACCAATAGCTATTCCGTTCGCAATCGCTGAAATTCCTATCCTGCCGTTATTCAAAGTATTCATGACAATTTCAAAACCTTTTCCCTCTCCGACAAGTACATTTTCTTCGGGAATTTCGACATTTTCGAAAGAAACCAGACAGGTTGAAGAACCGCGCATTCCTAATTTATCTTCCTCCTTCAATATTTGGATACCGGAAAGGTCGGCCTTAACAACAAAGGTAGTAAGCCTATCTTTTTTAGGTCCAGTAGGATTACTTACAGTATTTAAAACATAACTTCCGGCATACTTTCCATTAGTGACATACATCTTAGTACCATTTACCTCGTACCTCTCACCTTTTTTCGTTGCTATGGTTTTCATCGAGACAATGTCTGATCCTGAATCAGGCTCTGTCAGACAAAACGATCCAAGATAATCTCCTGCAGCCAATGGAGGAACAAATTTCTCCTTTTGCTTTTGATTGCCAAAATTCACAATCGGCATTGTTGACAAAGAAGTATGAGCTGCAAGTGTCAGCGCGGTAGAAGGGCACACTCTTGAAATCTCTTCAAGCGCAATTATAAATGCTACAGTATCCAATCCCAATCCCCCATACTCTTCAGGCACAGAAATCCCAAGCAAAAACCCATCTTTTAAACCTTTTAATACATCATGATGCAGTGTTCCTTCTTCATCATGATAAGCCGCGTATTTCGTTAATACTTTATTGCAAAATTCTCTTACTGTATGTTGTATGTCATCATACTTTGGGTCTAACTGCATTGTTGCAAATAGAGCTTATAATTTGATTGATTTTTGTCATTTGATTTTTGTTATCTAGGGAGTATATGCCAGGGATTAAAACTCAGGAAATTTTGGTCAACATGGGACCTCAACATCCATCAACACATGGAGTGCTCAGACTTGTAATAAAAACCGACGGAGAACTTGTTACTGAAGTCACTCCAATCGTAGGATATCTTCATCGATGTGCGGAAAAAATCGGGGAAAATGTCACATATGATCAGTGGATTCCCTACACTGACAGGATGGATTACATCGCTGCTATGGGAAACAATCTCGGAATATCTCTTGCCGTAGAAAAACTTCTAGGTATGGAAGCTCCGCCGAGAGCCCAAGTCATTCGCGTGCTAGTCTGTGAATTAAACAGAGTTGCAAGCCATTTGATTGCTTTTGGCACTTTTGGACTGGATGTAGGAGCGTTTACTCCGTTCCTGTATGCATGGAGAGAAAGAGAAATGATCCTGAATCTGTTTGAAATGCTCTGCGGTGCAAGAATGACATTTAACTACATCAGAATAGGCGGTATTTCATTTGATATCGATCAAAAATTCATAGACAAGACAAAAGAATTTATCGAATGGTTCGAACCCAGAATAAAAGAGTATAATGATCTGCTCACATACAATAGAATTTTTGTAGAGAGAACGGCAAAGATCGGAATTATTTCACCTGAACGTGCCATAAGCTATGGTCTTACAGGACCAAACCTCAGGGCATCCGGAGTCAATTTTGACGTGAGAAAAGATTTTCCGTACTGTGGTTATGAAAAATATCAGTTTAATATCCCTCTTGGAAGAGATGTACCAGAAATTGGAGCAGTCACAGGTGATTGCTGGAACCGCTATTATGTCAGAATAGAAGAAATGATCGAAAGTATTAAAATAATAAAACAGACCCTGGAAAATATTCCTGCAGGTGAGTATTATGATGCGCCAAAGAAAATAAAACCAAAAGCTGGAGAGGTCTACACACGCATTGAGAACGCGCGCGGGATTGTTGGGTTTTACATAATAAGCGACGGATCCGAAAAACCTGTCAGAGCAAAAGTAAGGGCTCCATCATTCATAAACCTAAGCATACTCCCTGAAATAGGAAAAAATGTACTTGTGGCCGACCTGATAGCCATTCTTGGAAGTATTGACATCGTTCTTGGTGAAATAGACCGGTAACCGAATCGTAGATCTTAGACCGTAGATCGTAGAACTTAGAACATAAAAGAATCCAATTAAACATACTTTGCCTAGCAGTCAGCTCTTCTACGATCCACGATCTACGTTCCACAATTGTTGATTGTTGACTATACGCTTCCCAGCACTAGCATATTCTGCAATGTTACTCGATTTCGGCGTATTGTTACTATACATTGTCATTGCGTGCGGATTCCTGACCGCTGCGCTGGTTGCTGGCCGAATAATCAGACCAAATAAACCATATAAGGATAAATTAACTACGTATGAATGCGGTGAAGATACTATCGGAACAAGTTTTATTCAATTCAATGTGCGCTTTTACGTGATAGCGCTTATCTTCCTTATTTTTGAAGTTGAAATAGTCCTGCTCTTCCCCTGGGCAGTGGTTTATAAGAATGTCGGTCTCATAGCCCTCATAGAAATGGGGGTCTTTATCCTGATCCTCCTCGCTGGCTTCGCTTATGTCTGGTCGCAAAAAGACTTAGAGTGGGTCAAAAGTGAGATAGAAACGGAGAAAGAACATGGGACTAACCTTTAAAGAAATCGTCGAAAAGGTAAAAACGCAGTTTCCAGATTCGATCGTGTCAACACAAGAAGAAGTAATTCAGCCTTGGTTTGAAACCAAACCAGAAATCCTGAATAAGGTATGCCGTTTCCTTAAAGATGATATTGAACTCGATTTTGATTTCTGTGAATCGATAAGCGGAGTCGACGACACAAAAAATCTCTGGGTAGTATATCACCTGACCTCATTAAGAAAAAAACACCTTATTATCCTAAAAACAAAAACCGAAAGAGAAAATTCGCAGCTCCCTACAGTAATGGATATCTGGAAGACTGCAGACTGGCAGGAAAGGGAAATATATGATCTTTACGGGATAAAATTTGATGGGCATCACGACCTTCGCAGGATCCTGCTTCCCGAGGATTGGCAAGGGCATCCGCTTCGTAAAGATTACAAATTCCCTGAAGACTATGATGGAATACCATTAAGATGAAGGAATTTATTGAGCATCTTTATAACGAATTGGAATTTCTTGAAGGGCTCCCATTTATCATTCCATTCATTATCGGGTCCTTTATTCTCGCATTCATAATAATTAATTTCATCGCTGTATTCGCCGGCGTGTGTACATATATTGAAAGAAAGGTTGCCGCAAGAATTCAGGCAAGGGTTGGCCCATATATGGTTGGACCGCATGGAATATTACAGTGGCTGGCAGACGCATTAAAACTTTTGTTTAAGGAAGATACAGTCCCTGAAAAAGCAGATAAGTTACTTTTCAAACTTGCACCTTTTATAGTTTTTGCAGGTTCATTTGCATGTTGGGTAGCGCTGCCTTTAGCACCGGCATTTTCTCCGGCAAGACTGAACATTGGAATCTTATATATAATAGCCTTTGGTAGTTCAGTCATTCTCGGTATCCTGATGGCAGGATGGGCAAGCTCCAGTAAATGGGCGCTTTTTGGAGCAATGAGATCTGCAGCACAAATCGTAAGCTATGAAGTCCCAACAGGGCTCACCATCCTTGCAATGCTTTTGATAACAGGAACACTGGATATGCACAATACAATAGCGCAGATTAATTTAGACGGGACAATTTCCGGGGGGCAATCCCAGGGATTACCTTTTCCATTGAATTACTTCTCAACAAATGCTGATAACTTCAGCGCAGGAATGTTCTCATGGTATATTTTCAGATACCCTCCTTTCACTTTTATTGCTTTTATAATAATCTATATATGCGCCCTTGCTGAGACAAACAGGGTTCCCTTCGATATCCCTGAAGCTGAATCTGAATTAGTATCCGGTTATCACACAGAATATAGCGGCATGAGATTTTCATTCTTTTTTCTTTCTGAATACGCTAACATGTTTGTCTTTTCTGCTATCATCACAACTTTATTCCTCGGCGGCTGGCTTCCACCTTTCAATATTACTGGAAGCTTGCTTGCGCCGGCATGTGGAATTATTTTGTACATGCTTGTTAAAGGCAAAACAACCGATCCAGCAAATAGATTTATAGCGTTCTGTACAGGGGCCGGAATTGGGATATTTCTTGGTGTATTATCAGGAGATAAAAACTACTGGTTTGCCGATTATCTCGGCATACAATCATTAAGATTTATAGAAGGCTTGTTCTGGTTCTTCACTAAGTCATTTGGGCTGGTTATCTTAATGATGTGGCTAAGATGGACAATCCCAAGATACAGAGTCGACCAGCTTATGGAACTTTGCTGGAAAAAGCTTACACCCCTTGCATTCATTAATCTATTCTGCATCGGAATTTTGGAGTGGCTATACAAATGAGCTTGAATGAAATCTTACTCAATATAATTTTTTATGCGCTTGCGCTAACCGGCCTTTTCAGTTCATTCATGGTCGCAACATCAACTAATATGGTAAGAACTGCATTTTCGCTCCTGGGAGTTCTTTTTTCTTTTGCAGGTTTATATGGACTTTTGAGGGCCGATTTCTTGTTTGCGGCCCAAATTCTTGTCTACGTAGGAGGTATTCTGGTTTTGATCATCTTCGCAATAATGCTTACACATAAAATTGCGAACGTAAACCTTTCAAATGAGTCAACATCATCTTCAACTGTAATCGCTGTCGTATGTATTTTATTCGCCGTACTTGTATTTATCGCATTGACACTTCCTGAATACATAAAAATCAATCAGAGGAATAAACCTCTTACTGAAATGATTGGAAATAATTTATTAAGCGATTCCTTACTGCCATTTGAAATCCTTTCAGTACTACTTCTTGCGTGTCTGATAGGGGCCGTTTATCTTGCGAGAAAAGAGGTAAAAGAATAATGCTCTGGTTTACAAAATATCCGGTCGAAAACCTTCTGATCCTCAGTTCAGCAGTTTTCTGCTTCGGTATATACACAATCGTCACGCGAAAAAATGCTGTCAGTATTTTGATGGGAGTTGAATTAGTTTTAAATTCAGTAAATCTTAATTTTATTACCTTTTCACAGTTTGTAGACAACGCAGGAATAAGTGGAAATATGGTGGCAATTTTCGTTATTGTCCTTGCTGCAGCTGAAGCTTCGGTTGCCTTGGCGATCATATTGGGAATCTATCAAAATTTCGGACGTGTAGATGTTGATAAATTAACGAGTCTGAGGAACTGATGGGAACCAACAACATGCTTTTTGCGGTAATTTTACTGCCATTCGCAGGATTTCTATTCAATTTACTTGCAGGGTCGTTCGTTGGCAAGAAGCTTGTCTCACTTGTCGGATGCGGCGTCGTCATAATCTCATTTATACTTTCCGCACAGATATTTATGTCAAGCTTTCTGCAAGGAGCCAGTACCGCCGTACAAAGCAACTCAATCAGATGGATAGATGTCCTGGATTTCAATGTTGATATCACTCTTTATGTAGATCACCTGACTATCGTAATGATGCTGGTTGTAACAGGTGTCGGATCGCTTATACATATATACTCGGTCGGATACATGCATGACGACAAGAGATTTAACAGATATTTTTCCTACATAAATCTTTTTACATCTTTCATGCTGCTTCTCATAATGGGAAAGAGTCTGCTTTTAATGTTTGTGGGATGGGAAGGCGTAGGGCTCTGTTCATATCTCCTGATCGGATTCTGGTTTGACGACAAGGAAAAAGGAATATCAAACTCTCTTGCCGGAATGAAGGCTTTCATTGTCAATAGAGTAGGGGATCTGTCATTTACAATCGGCCTGATGATTTTGTTCACATATTTAGGTGAGAAGTTCAACGTGTGGACACTTGATATATTGAAAATTAAAGATGTTGTCGCTACTAATGAAACTGCGCTCAATATTCCGCTGTTGACGGCGGTATGCATCCTTTTATTTGGCGGCGCCTGCGGAAAATCAGCACAAATTCCGCTTTATGTCTGGCTGCCTGATGCCATGGCTGGTCCTACACCCGTCAGTGCTCTGATCCATGCGGCTACAATGGTCACAGCCGGTGTATATATGGTTGCAAGGTTTAATTTTATCTTCGCGCTTTGCCCGACTGCGCTGGCAGTCGTTGCGCTTGTCGGGGCTACAACTGCGCTTTTCGCTGCCACAATTGGTATGACACAATTTGATATCAAAAAAGTGCTCGCATATTCAACAGTAAGCCAGCTTGGTTACATGTTTCTTGCGTGTGGAGTCGGAGCCTTTATAGCAGCAATTTTCCATCTCGTAACACATGCCTTCTTCAAGGCATGCTTGTTCCTCGGGTCAGGAAGTGTAATCCATGGAACAGGCGGAGAGCAGGATATACGACACATGGGCGGGCTCAGAAAAAAAATGCCGATAACATTTATTACATTTGCAATAGCTACCATTGCAATAGCCGGAATTCCACCGCTGGCAGGATTTTTCAGCAAAGATGAAATACTCTGGAAGGCCTTCTCATCAAATTTGGCAGTAGGGAAGCTGGTATGGATAATAGGGCTTATTACTGCGTTTATTACTGCTTTTTATATGTTTAGACTTTTATTTTTGACTTTCTTTGGAGACTACAGAGGTCATCACCATGTGCACGAATCACCTTTCACAATGGTATTTGCGCTTATAGTGCTCGCTACACTTTCTGTAATCGGCGGATGGGTTGGTATCCCGGATGCGCTCGGTGAAAAGGTTATTCACACTCAAACAAATAAATTTGAGCATTTCCTGGATAAAAGTATTCCACATGAAGCGAAGTCTGGTCCTTTACACAAAGAGAATTCCCATGAACATCACAGTTCTGCAGAATTTATACTAATGGGGGTTTCGATACTTGTAGCTCTATCAGGAATTTTCCTGGCATATTATCTTTATATGAAAAAGAAAGAAATCCCTGCTAAAATCGCATCTTCATTTCCTGAACTATATAACACAATCTACAATAAATATTTTGTGGATGAGGCGTATAGCAGTGCTATCGTTCAACCGTTAATTGCTTCGAGCGTTCAAACATGCAGATTCGATAACACTGCCGTTGATGGTTCTGTCAACACAATCGCATATTCGACTGGAAACAGTTCTAAGTATGTCGGAGTATTTGATAACAATGCCGTTGATGCTGCCGTTAATGGGGTTGCAAATGAAGTTTATTCTACTGGAGGACAGCTCAGACTCCTGCAATCAGGAAATATCAAGATGTATCTTTCTATTGCGGTTGTATCAAGCATTTTGATAATGGCAGTCCTTTGGTCTATTTTGGAATGGAAGCAAGTAAAAGATTTTCTTGTTAGCTTAGGATTACTGTAAGAGGTGAATCATGAATGAATTTATCACGAACCATCTTTTGAGCTTAATTATTTTTGTTCCGCTTATCGGGGCAACTGTAATTTTATTCATACCGAATAATCAGAGATTGCTCATTAAGATTGCAAGTCTAGTGTCAGCTGCAATTCCGCTATTGTTATGCTATCCTCTTCTTAATGAATACAACAGCGCATCAGCTCAGTTTCAATTCGTTGAGAGAGCAAACTGGATCGAGTACTTCAACATAGAATACTACATAGGAATAGATGGTTTAAGTATTTCGATGGTTCTACTGACCGCGATGCTCTCTTTCATATGCATTATCGCTTCATGGAATATAGAACACTGGAAGGTAAATAAAGGGATAAAGGGATATTTTTGTCTTTTTCTTCTCCTTCAAACCGGAATGACCGGAGTTTTCTGCGCGCTTGACTTTTTCCTGTTTTATGTTTTTTGGGAACTCGTTCTGCTTCCAATGTACTTTCTGATCGGAATCTGGGGAGGACCAAGAAGAGAGTATGCCGCCATGAAATTCTTCCTTTATACACTCGTCGGAAGCGTATTGATGCTCGTTGTGATGCTAGCATTGTATTTCACAAGCAATAAGGACGGAGCATTTACTTTCGACCTTCTCTGGTACAAAGAAAACGCATCTAAAATACTGACAAGCTGGGGATCAAAGTGGGTAATGGTTGGTTTTGTCGGACTCTTCATTGGATTTGCAATAAAAGTCCCAATATTTCCATTCCATACGTGGTTGCCAGATGCTCACGTTGAAGCACCGACTCCAGTAAGTGTTATTCTTGCCGGTGTGCTTCTTAAAATGGGAGTATACGGACTCTTAAGGATCAGTTACTGCGTATTTCCAGATGCAGCAATACAATTTTCACCAATAATGATGATTCTGGGTGCTGTTAACATCATCTATGGAGCCATGTGCTCAATGGCACAAATAAGAGGTGTCCCGAGGCTTGATAAAAGTACAGGGCAAATGACTATAGAGCAGGACTGGAAAAAACTTATCGCATACTCTTCAGTAAGCCACATGGGTTATTGTCTAATAGGAATGGCTGCGGTAACAACTGCCGGAATAACAGGGGCAGTTTTTGAAATGTGGAATCATGGTATTATAACCGGGGCTTTATTTCTTCTGGTTGGTGTTTTATATGACAGAGCTCATCACAGAAACATAAATGAATTCGGCGGATTATGGGCGCCAATGCCATATTACGGAGGTATCACTGCAGTTATGTTCATGGCCTCGCTTGGTCTGCCCGGCCTTGCGGGATTTATAAGTGAAGCTTTATGTCTGATTGGCGGATTCCAGGCAAGTGATCCCACAAATTATTATCTCGGAATCTCCGGCGCTTATTTCTACAAAATATTAACAGGCATATGCGCTATCGGGGTTGTGCTCGGAGCGGGATATTTCCTCTGGAGTTATCAGAGAATCTTTTTGGGATCACTCAATACAAAATACGCGGGAATAAGTGATATCTCTACCAGAGAACTTATTACAATAGTTCCGTTACTAATAATTACAATCCTCCTGGGTATACAACCAACGTTAATGACCGATCTGTTTATTAACTCTGTAAAAGAATTTGTTTCATTTATTGGAATGCCATGGATTACAACTGGATAGAAACCGGGTTACAACTGTCAAGGCCGGAACTTCTGATTATAGGAGGTACTGTCGCAGTTATAATGCTGAGCATTTTCAAACAATTAAGCAGAACATTTCTTTTTTTATGCAGCTGTGCAATCTTAATCGGAGCAGGGTATATAACACTACTCGATATCCAGTCATATACAGGACAAACTATATTATTCAAAGGAGCAATCGGTTACGATAAATTTTCACTATTTTTCAAGATGCTTTTCATTGCGATTGCTTTTATCACAATGCTATTTTCTTACCCGGTCATTAAAAACTGGACCAGCGGTTTCGTAGAATTTCTTTCATTGCTCCTTTGTTGTACTCTCGGAATGATTTACATGGCAAGTTCAAGAACATTTCTGATGATGTTTTTGAATCTTGAATTCGTAAGCATCACTTCATACATTATGGCGGGTTTACTGCGGCATAATAAAAAGAGCATTGAAGCCTCATTGAAATATATTATTTACGGTGCGGGATCTTCAGGTATTATGCTGTTTGGAATGTCATTCCTGTATGCAATTACAGGATCAATAGATGTCTACACGGTTGGAAATACACTCAGACATCTGGATCTGCCAAATTCTTTTTATCTAATCACCAGTATCCTTATACTCGCGGGATTTGCATATAAAATGGCGATAGTGCCTTTTCATATGTGGTGTCCTGATGTGTATGAAGGCGCGCCTACGCCTGTGACAGCATTCTTTTCAACAGGTCCCAAAATCGCAGGATTTGCTATGATGATCCGTTTTGTTGACGGAGTTTTTGGAAAAGGGTCATCTCCATTCGAATGGCAACTGATATTTATAATAGTATCAGTACTCTCAATGCTGATTGGAAATCTCACTGCTCTGCAGCAAAATAACCTGAAAAGACTTATGGCATATTCTGGAATTGCTCACGCGGGTTACATGGCGCTTATTTTTCTTACATTCACGCAGGACAGTATCGGTTCGTTATTATTTTATTCGGTAATCTACTCGATAATGAACCTGGGAGCGTTTATCACAATTATTATATTGGAAAAATATTATAATATTGACAATATTCAAAGCTCGGCAGGCTTTGCATACACAAATCCGTTTCTCGCAATATGCCTTTCTATATTTATGTTTTCGTTGGTCGGATTACCTCCATTTGCAGGGTTTTTCAGCAAACTGCTTGTATTTATGAGCGTTATTAAACCACTGAATTATCTTACTCTTTTCGCAATTTTAGTAGCAGTCATAACAACTGTCATTTCTTTATTTTACTATGTGAAGATCATTGGAGCGATGTTTCTGAAACAAGGAGGTAATTTTACAATTACTGAAAGGGTGTCTTTAATCCTGAACGCTCCTATGGCAATCCTTGCACTTGCCACAGTAGCCATCTTTATTACTGACTGGGACTGGCTGTTTGAATTCTGCAAAAGCTGTTCGTTATAAATACATAACAAAATTTACGCGATAATCTTATAGAAGTATTACCCACCTTGATATATAATATGCTGCTATTTGAGAGGTAATGAGTGAAAATCGGGATCGTTTTTAACAATTATAATGCGATTAACCCTGATTTCAGCATTGTAAAGGTTATAAAAGCCGCTGTGCGAAGAGGGCACAATGTCTGTTTAATTAATATAAGCGACTTCAATTACAGATATGACGGAACAATTTATGCGTATGCAAAGTCTGTTCCATATCACAATTACAAAACATCAAAACAACTCATTGAAATATTTTTTGAAAAAAATCGTTCAACAACCATAAATCTGGAAGAATTAGACATAATGCTTCTTAGAAATAACCCTGCACAGGAACATTCAGTCTGGGCGCAGAGCGCCGGTATAGTCTTCGGAAGATTTATTGCATCAAAAGGAGTCATGGTTCTGAATGATCCTGACGGACTTGCCAAGGTAACAAACAAACTATATCTTGAATATTTTCCTGAAGAAATAAGACCAAAATCAGTCATAAGTAGAGATACTAATGTAATTAAAGACTTTATAAAAGAAAATGATGGAAGGGCAGTGCTCAAACCTTTGCACGGTTCAGGAGGCAAAGGAATCTTTCTAGTGACTAAAAAGGAAAAATCAAATGTGAATCAAATAGTTGAATCTCTGTTGAGAGATGGCTATGTAATAGCTCAGGAATTTATCCCTGAAGTTGAAAATGGAGATATCCGCGTTGTTTTTATAAACGGTGAACCGTTTAAATACAGAGGAAAATACTGCGCTTATAAAAGAATTCCTAAGGGTGAAGATATCCGATGCAATATACATTCAGGCGGTGGGACTGCTCCATTCACATTAACAAAGGAAATACTCAAAATCTCTGAAAAACTCAAACCTAAATTGATCAATGACGGCATATTTATGGCAGGAGTTGACTTTATCGGAAACAGAGTCACTGAAATTAATGTGTTCAGTCCGGGAGGAATCAAAAATTCACAAAAATATCAAAATGTCGATTTTGCAAAAGGAATAGTAGAAGTTCTTGAAAATAAATTGGATTATAAAAATCATTATGGGTATTCACTGAACAACAACCAGATCGCCACATTGTGAACCTAAGCACCCCTGAAATTGCTTTTATTTCAGTGAACTAAAGCAATTGAGCAGGTGAAAAACAAATGTGAGATTGCGGTCAACTGATCAGTGGACAAAACATAGTTCCCAGTGCTTAACCCCAATTGAACTAAGAACTGACAACTTACAGCTGGAAACTGTTGTTACTACTTCTTTCGCTCTTTATGAAGGGTATGCTTGCGGCAAGATGGGCAAAATTTCTTTATTTCAAGTTTAGCCTGTTTAGTCTTTTCTTTTGAAGTTCTATAATATCTTGTAGAGCATTCGCTACATTCAAGATTAAACCACTCTCTTGCCATAACAATTACTGAACTATCTTAGTGACTACGCCGGATCCAATAGTCCTGCCACCTTCTCTGATAGCAAACCTCTGATTAACATCCATAGCTATCGGAACAATTAAATCAAAATCTAAGGTCACATCATCACCAGGCGCAACCATTTCAATACTTCTGGTCTTTAAACCAGAAGCGACGCCTGTAACATCCGTCGTTCTGAAATAGAACTGAGGTCTATAACCCTCAAAAAACGGAGTATGTCTACCGCCTTCTTCCTGTGTAAGAACGTATATGTGTCCTTCAAATTTAGTATGCCCTTGTATGCTTTTTGGAGCGGCAAGAACCATACCTCTTTCGATCTGATCCTTCTCAATACCTCTGAGAAGAACTCCACAATTATCACCTGCAATTGCCACATCAAGTTCTTTATTAAACATTTCAACACTTACTGCGACAGACGGCATTGTTTCTTTGCCAAGTCCGACTATTTCAACCGGATCAGATGGTTTTAACTTACCTCGTTCAATTCTTCCTGTAGCAACTGTACCTCTTCCTTTAATACTGAAAACATCTTCAATCTGCATGAGGAACGGCTTGTCGGCTTCTCTTACCGGTTCAGGAATTTTCTCATCAAGAGCAGTAGTAAGTTTAATTATAGCTCCGCACCAAGGGCACTCATCCTTTGCACAACCACATTGGATTGCTTTAAGCGCTGAACCTCTGACGATAGTCGTTTTATCTGGATCAAAATCATACTTCTTAAGCAGATCGTTGATTTCCAATTCAACAAGATCGAGAATTTCTTTATCATCAACCAAATCAACTTTATTCAAGAAAACAACAATGTTTGGAACGTTAACCTGTCTGGCAAGAAGGACATGCTCTTTTGTCTGAGGCATTGTACCATCAACAGCACTGACAACTAAAATAGCGCCATCCATCTGGGCTGCACCGGTAATCATGTTTTTAATGTAGTCAACGTGTCCCGGACAGTCTACGTGTGCATAATGTCTTTTAGCTGACTGATATTCGACGTGAGATATAGATATGGTTAGAATTTTGGTTTCATCTCTTCGACCACCGCTTTTTGCTGAGGCATGCGCTACCTCATCATATGATTTATATGTAGCGAGACTTCTTTTCGATAGAACAAACGTCAATGCTGCTGTTAATGTTGTTTTGCCATGGTCGATATGACCAATTGTTCCTACATTTACGTGAGGCTTTGACCTCTGGAATTTCTCTTTTGCCATTATGTACCTCCACTACACTTAGCTGACGACGGGATTTGAACCCGTGACC
>JACQRL010000070.1 GCA_016206485.1 Planctomycetota bacterium
GTATGAAATTGTATATAGGGAAAACGGAATCGCATTTATCACAAAATATTTTCCCCGATTTAACATTACCGTTCGAATCTACTTCATACTTATGTATAATTAGATTTCTGCTTCCACAATCAACACACTTTAAATAAGGTAATATAGACGTATTCATAAAATCCTTGTGATTATCAATAAAATGTTTTAAAGAATATTTTAGCAGTACTCCATAATTGATTAACACGTACACGTTTCAATTGGTCGCAAAACTGCTTTGGTCGAAAATAAAAATCTCTTAATGCTTTTTTTTGTAGTTTCTTCAACATATCACCATTTAGTTCCGGAGTAACCCATATTGGCTTATTTTTTGTATAGGATATATAGCTTGAGTATCTAAGCCAAACAGAAGTATCTATGGAACCATCTGGTCTTATACCCGTATCAATTTCTCCCTTTGCTTTGAGCTCGTTAAATAAAGGCGAACCAGGATAAGG
Organism: Planctomycetota bacterium; assembly: GCA_016206485.1. Classification (GTDB taxonomy): domain Bacteria; phylum Planctomycetota; class MHYJ01; order JACQRL01; family SBBU01; genus JACQRL01. Next base: position 477 of record JACQRL010000070.1, read on the forward strand.
CACCAATATGCTGAACTGTGCCATATCTAAGGGAAGTTCTTTGGCAAAACGAATAGTTTGCAAAGAATCATTATAGGTTTCGCCCGGCAATCCCAAAATAAATAGCCCAGAAACCTTTATTTCTGTGATGTTCTTTACCGTCTTAACAGCTTCTTCTATTTTATCCAATCGGGTACCTTTTCTAACGTTATCAAGTAACTGTTGAACACCGGACTCAATCCCGAAAGCCATATCATAACAACCAGCCGATTCCATAATCTTTACAAGTTCTGCATCAATAAAACGTACATGCGCTTCACAACCCCACTTGAAATCCAGATTACGTCTCTTAACCTCAGAACAAATATCCATAACCCTCTTTTTGTTACTTATAAAAAGCGAATCCATAATGAAGATGTAATCAGCTTTATATTGTTTTACTAAGAGTTCCATCTCATCAACAACTTTTATTACATCATTTTGCCTCTGTCTATTTGAATTATGGACAACGCAGAATGTACAGCGATGTGGACACCCACGCGAGGTAAACATGTGCTTACCAATTGTGTTTTTCTTACCAGAATAAGGAAGGTTACTTATTGATGGAATATTATAGAACTTTTGATTAACAAGGTCTCTGGCTGGAAAAGGCAGTTCACTTAAATTTTCAACAACACGACTTCCGGGTGTAGTAATAAACTCACCATTTTTGAAAAAAGAAATGGAAGGAATATTTGAAAAATCCCTGTTTTTATTCTCTAAAGCATGCAAAATTTTTAGAAAAGTATGTTCTCCTTCGCCATGGACAACAACATCACAACACTTATTTCTAAGATATGCCTCGGCATATGCTTCTGCATGAACATTTCCAAAGGCAATAATAGTTTCCGGTAAATTAACTTTTATCCATTTACCAAGTTCGTACAATATAGCCCCGTTAGATGTAAACGAAGTAAAACCAATTATGTCTGCTTTAGATTCTAATATTTTACTTTTAAGGACATCAATAGATAATCTTTCTACATATGCATCAATTACTGAAACATCATACCCAGCATTCCTTGCTACAGCAGCAATGTAAAGTAAACCTAGAGGTTCAAAAGGGGTGATTAAATTGGCACCTGCTCCTAACAGAGCTTCCAAATCATCGGGAGGATTGACCAACAAGACATTGATTACTTATTTTTCTTTGATGCACGAAACCACAATTCTAACTGGAAATAATAGAGAAGGAACAAATTTAATCTTTTCAATCAAAAAGATATCCCGAACTATGTTTTTTGCATAATCCAAATCAAAGCTATGCAAATGCCATTCTTCCGTCATATCCTTTGTAAATTTATATTTGCTAATCAAATTAATCATCTTATCGAGACAAGATAAATGCATCAATGTTTTCATTGAATTGATAAACCTTTCGTTAGGAACAGAAAAAGCAAAAAGCCCCTTTTCTTTTAAAAGACGGTAAGCTTCGTAACATATAGCCTTCGGATCCTTTACGTGTTCTAGAACTTCTGAACAATAAATTTTATCAAACGTTTCGGATTTAAAAGGAGTTGTTTCACCATAACTTTGAATAAAATTGCTCTGAACATTATATCTCCTGGATTTTGCTATATTAAGTAAGTCAATTGACAAATCAAGTCCAAAAATACAACCCTTGTCAAAAACTTCAATTAAATTCCCAGCACCGCAACCAAGTTCAAGAATTTTATCGTTTGGACTCACATTTAACAGCGTTAAAATTGTATTAATACGTAATTTCTCAATAATCTTTATAAGAAAAAAGGTATTTTTATGATATATATCAGGATTATACCTCTTTGCCATACTATCGTTCCACAAGCGAAATTCTTTGTCGTTAATCATCACTCTATTCTCAATATCAGATACAAAAAAGCGCATGCCATCGCTCTTAAAGATTACCATGTGGATAATTTAAATAATCTTCTCCACCAGATTTTAGAAAACGCCTCAATCCCTGAACAAAGTTTGATTTTTCAAACTCATTCCGATTTTTAAATAACGGACGAAATCGCATTGTTGCCTTTTCGTCTCTATAATATCTATGTTCTAAAAGATCGAGTTGTATGGGGCGCAAAATAAATATTCCGTAAGCATAACGGCGGGCAAGTTCTTTTGCCTCCTCTGACATTGGTTGTATATCTTGTAGTTTTTGAATGCATTCAAGGTATGCCTCTTTAGAATCAAAATCATGTGTAAAACCAAGCCTATCGTATCGGCCTGTACCCGCAGTAAGGGTAGTTATACCCATTGCAGATGCCTCTATTCCAATAGTGCCTCGCACGGTAAAGCAGTAATCCATTATTTCAAAGAGACTAAATGTATTGATATCGCTTTCCGGAGGAATAACCTTCATATGTTCAGGCAACTGGCCTAGTGTTTCATAAACTGCCATTAACTCCACATGTTCTCCCCGATAATTATCACGTTTCGCCTTGACTATATTTGCAGGGTGTATTTTTATGATCCAGTTAAGATTTTTATTTTTAGCCGCAACCTTAAGCACATTTACAAACCAGTCGTAATAGTTTTCAAAAAGATCTTCTCCCCAAAAGAAAGTTGCATCCCAGAAGATGTGAGAAAATATTATAGCAGTCTTTTTATTTGAGTTTAATTGAAGCTTTGTTACAAGGTCTTTCTTAGAATAAACTACCTTATTAAATTGAGTTCCAACCTCACTAAACCAGTCTCCACTTTTATAAGTTCTTTCCAGCTCATTATAGAGATCTATCCATAAACCATCATTCCATTCTATATTATTAACATAGTCCAAGGACTGCACTGATAAAGAGTGAGGATGCACATTGCTTGTTTTTAGACTAGAATATCGTTTAAGTATTTCCCAGCCACTTTTATGCGCAGCACAACGTTGAACCACCGGAATCTCGTGTCTTAGGCATGTATCAAAAAGCTGTCCTCCTGGAGTGTAACCACGATCGTTTACACACACCAAGTCAGGAGCAACTTTCTTTAATATAATTTCTACCACAATTGCAGCTCTTAGTGAATAAGCAAGCTGCTCAATAAATAATGCCATTATTTTATCGTCTCTCAAATTAAAATTGCCTTGTCTGGTTAACCTCATAACAGACGAGGCAGCATGTTTACCAACTTGAATACCATTTCTGGTCAATCCCAAAACATCTTCTAAAGTTACATTTTTAGCTAAATTCCCAGCTTCGGCTTTAATTCGCTTTAAGGATAGGCTTTTGAAATAATCTTCGTAATAATATAAATTTTTAATTCCAAAAATTTTAAAGATTTTTTCAACAAAAGGGTCATATGCTGTCAGTATGTATGTTTCATAGTCAAGGACCTCTAATGCCTTTGCGTAAATTGCCTCAGTTCCAGCCCCATACCAACCTATGCTAGCAATTAGAACCTTATTATTCGCTGAATCAACAGATAACCTTTCACATATAAACGAAGGCACATTCTGTTTGAGATGTAAAAAAGCGGCCTTTGCAGGTGCATATCTCGGCAAATAACATCCTACTAATTTTTTAACAGCAAATTTTAAATCCATGATCATTAATATTTTAAGGTTAATTCTATACCTGGTAACTATTACGGCCCTTCGTCATAAAGATTCTCCCATCTATCAAAGATTATACCCGACTCGAACACCTTTTTTATCCCTTCCTCAAGAGGAACGTTCGCCTTCCATCCAAGTAGACTCTTCGCCTTGGTGGCAATACAGAATCGTTCAAATATCTCTCGTCCTTCATTCCTGTCACTACCATTAAAATCTCTGCAATATTCAGGACTTAAAACACCATTCTTATCACCTATTTTGATAACCATATGAGCTAGATCATTAAGACTAATAGGACGATCCCCACTACCAATATTGATAATTTCACTATTGGATTTATCATTAAAAGTTGTCATTATAGTTGCCTTAGCAATATCAGAAACATATGTATAAGACCGAATCTGTCTTCCGGTTCCATAAATAATTGGTGGTTTACCACACATTACATTATGTATAAATTTTGTAATAACAAATTGTGCAACTTGGTAAGGTCCGTAACAATTGAAATATCTTAGTATGGTATAATTTATTGGATATATTTGAGCATATGCTTTACAAAGTTCTTCTCCTGCAAGCTTTGTAACTGCATAAACTGTTTTACCTTGTGTAATAGATTGTTCTGTTATAGGATTTTCTATAGGCTCTCCATAAACCTCTGAAGATGATGCAAAAATTATCTTTTTTATTCTCTGTTGAACAGCACAATCCAATACATTTTTTGTTCCATTTATGTTAATTTCTATGCAGTGTAATCTTTCTTTTTCTGAACGTCTGACTCCAAGAAGTGCAGCCAAATGAATAACGACATCACACTTAGCCATAGCTGTCCTCAAGCTTGTTGTATCTAAAATTGACCCGTAAAATAATTTAATATTGCCTTTTGTTAAATGCTTAATCCTCGAAATCTGCTCCCCAAGATCAAACATATGAACTTTGTGCCCTTGCTCTGCAAGCTGGTGGCAAACTTCAAGTCCTATTAAACCTGCACCACCAGTTACCATTATCTTTTTTATACTCATAAAAATCTCAACGTAAATAAGTCAATTCAAAAAAATTTAATA
>JACQRL010000071.1 GCA_016206485.1 Planctomycetota bacterium
ATATTAAACAACCATATATCAGCACCCGCAATCTAAAGGACATTTGATTTTGACTTTGAAATTATGAGAATTATTAAAATTATTGAATTGACAAAAGTTTACCCTAACTCTGAATTCTCCCAATTGATTGTTGCAGATAGATGTGCAGTCTGCCCCATTACAGTTTTGTGAATATTGTCCATTTGCCTTTTTAACTTCAAAGTCAATGATATTTACCTGCCCAACACCCAGTTGTGTGAAGTGGTTTACCTTATTGTTTAATTTACTTGCAAATTCTTGACTCGTAATCTGACCACAGCATTGACAAACCTTTTGAAGCCCTAAAAACTGCCATGCACTTTTCATGGCATTTCCAACCATTTCGTTCCACTTTCTGGATTTTATACAGTTCTTGACTGTACTTTCCTGACTTGGAGGTATATTCTGATTTTGAAAAACATTTGAATATTGATCGAGCATCACCTTAAATATTGGGACCAATATTTTAGTAACTTCTTCTTCGTTTTTCCCAACTATCATATGAGCTAATTCATGAAGAACAATCTCATATAGCTGCCACGTTGGTGTTGAAGTCCAGTTGTTATAAGGGACCCCTATTAAACCGCTTGATATAATAACTTGGCTTGTGCCACCTATACCTTTGTTGTTGTGTGATCCAGGAATATTGGGAAAAACGGGATCCCCAACGTATAACTGATTTATTCCAGTTCCAGCAACATCGAATAAAAAGGTATAGGCCAATAATAAATCATTAATATTATCCTGAACTGTCTGTGACGCATAAGGCTTGACATCCATATCAAGAAAATTCAATAAACTGTCTATCTGCATTTGTAATCCCGGGTGATCATCAATGGACGTTTTATTATTAAATCTTTTAAATGAATCAATTCCTTCATCGTCTTTTAACTTGAGCATGCCACCAAAGGAGGCAAATGCTGCTAAACCTACAGAGTTTGAAATAACTGTAGAGTTATTGAAATTTTGCCCATTATTATTCTGGTATACGGAGAATATAATTGCTTTGGTGTTTTGATCAACATGCCCTAAGACCAAGTCTACAAAATTATCAGTGTTATAGTCTGATGCGACAACCCATTGAAAATCTGCTGGAAGATTAAATTGCCCTACTTGTTGAAATAATCCTCCTGTACCAAGCTGGCTTACGAAAATTTTTACTGTTTGAGTAAAACTTATGATTCCCCCCGTTATAGCTTTTGCCACATGTAAAGTGAAGAAATCTAGGAAAGTGTCATTGTTGATGTTTATGAATCCAATTTTGTATAGATCTGTTTGTGGGACAATTATATTACTTATGTCGAAAAAATTTATGCCAAAAATTGCTGGGTCCCAAAACAGTGTTCTACCATCTGCTAAAATAACCAAGCATACAGGAAATGCAGTCGGAGCAAATGCAAATGGGGCATCAAAAAATGCGACTGGCTTTCCACTTATTGGTAGCGTAAAAATCAATCCGAAATTAGGCAAGGAATAAAATCTAACTTCTCCGGTTTGGTTATTTTGTACGAGTATCATTGCAAAGTCCGGGATATCATCCTCATTAAGATCTAGTGGGGATACCTGAATCGGGATGCCGTTACAATTACAATTTATAATTAAATTAGCCGATTCACTAAAGATGCCGTTCTGATTAAAGAAAATTTGTATCGTTCCATCCCTTGTTACAGCTATTATTTCTTTATTTCCATTGTTATTGATGTCAAACATTGCGAAATGCTCAACTTTAGGTATGAAAGATAACTCTAATATTGTTATTCCGCTTGGATCTGTGTTTCCCAAGGCTTGTATAAATGAACTTGATTTATCATTATGAATGATTGCATCTGGGATTCCGTCGTTATTTATCTGTTCTAAGATTATACTGGAGATATCGTCTGCAATATCTAAATTAGAGAAAATCTCGAGAGCATTGCCAAGCACATTTGCTCCTGTTGATTGCAAGCTTATAGAATTCATCGGCAAACTTGCATCGGGATGTGGAGAGTTAGGAGTAAAAGAAGTTTGAAACATGTTTTTTGCTCTTCTCAGCTGAAACCTAGGCGATAAGGGAGCATTAATCTGCTTATCAGCAAAAAGGTTTACATGACTCTTAAACAAATCAGCCGCAGGCATTGGTTGATAATTTAAGTCTTTCTTCCCACTTAAAAGGTTTCTAAGCATGTTTTCAAATAGTCTGACCTGAGGAGATTCAAAGCTACTTACAGATGAAGCATTTGTGAAAAATCCATATACTGCCACCGAGAGAACAACAACTTTCAATTTTCTCATCCTACCTCCCTTTAAATAACATCCTTAAATCATACTGAAAAAAAAAAGTGGAATTCAAGGGTTGCGGATCGTAAACAAGGAAAAGAAGATTTGGAAGTTAGAATATAGAATATCGGGTTTCATCACCACTCGCATTTTTAGGAGATAGCCAGCTGCCACAACCTCGCTACTAACTACTGTCACCTAGCCACTATTTTCTGTCTTCCATGGGAAGTCTTCTTATGCTCAATTTCTTTTCCTGATTACCTGCTACTGTATACTAACTACTAATTATGATCTTAGAAACCAGGGCGCTGACGAAATTTTATAACAAGAGAAAGGTTGTCGACGGGGTTGAAATGACTATTTCTCCATCTGAAATTGTAGGACTGCTCGGGAGAAACGGCGCCGGAAAAACAACAACATTCAAAATGGTTATGGGGCTTGTAAAGCCAACCTCAGGATTAATAACATTTGAGAACCAGGATATCACTGTTTTGCCTGTATACAGAAGGGCAAGGATCGGGATCGGATATCTGTCACAAGAACCATCCGTCTTTCAGCATCTGACGGCGTATAAAAACATCCTTGCCGTAACAGAAATTGCAAACCTCAGGATAAGCCGCGAAGAAATACTCGCGCTTTTCGAAGAATACAACCTCACAAAAGTCATCAACCAGTATGCCTATACATTATCAGGAGGAGAAAAAAGAAGACTGGAAATATGCAGAGTGCTCGTGCTTAAACCGAGACTCGTACTTTTAGATGAGCCGTTTTCGGGTCTTGATCCTATAAGCGTACAGGAGATCCATGAAATAATCTACACTTTAAAAAGAAAAGGAATTGCAATATTTCTGACCGATCACAACGTCAGAGAGACATTGACCGTTACAGACAAATCATTCATCATAAATGACGGAACAATTATAGCGAAGGGTGGAAAAGAGGAGATAATCAACAATCAACAGGTGATCGACGCCTACCTTGGAAAGAACTTTGCTTTCTGATAGAGTGAGGAAAGCAACACTTCTCCTGGTTGTTGCTTGTACAGCAAGTTATAAACAAAATGATGAAGGCACAAGTTCTCTTATCGTTGCAGTCAGGACTAAATCTACATACACAAGCGGCCTGATCATAGGGAAAAACAAAATTATTACATCTTCATCTATAGGCGATGAGGATCTGATAATTTGCACAACCGGCGGGGAGCAGATAAAAGGAGTTCTAAAGCATAAAAAACAATTTTTTTCCCTGATCGAAACTGAGTACAGCTTTCCAAATTATTTTAATGCAACTAACTCAACAGAGTGCGGCGCCGGTCAATTTGCCTTTTTATTAGGGGACAGCCTGCGTTCAATTGAAGAATTACAACAGGAAACAATGTACATGTCCATAATCGAAGGTAACAAGGAGCTTTCCAAGATAACCGCTTACTCGGCTGACTTCCCGGAATTGAATACCCTGCAGGGAGCGCCGGTCTTCAACAGACAATCAAAACTGATCGGACTTTATGATAAAATAGATTTTAATTATTCGATTATTCCGATCGGTGTAATCAATAAAGAATTACCAAATTTGATAAACAAAGAGGCATCAGCTTCACAGGTTCTTTTTAATGAGCCGGCAGGGATAGAAAATCTTGAAGCCTCCGCTGCAAAGATCTCTCTTCTTGCAAAAAAATACACACTTCCTCTTCAATGTTCCAAAACCGGACCTGACAAGACTGCCGAAACCTGGGTCACATCAGGAATCAAATATTCAAATGAGGGGGTTGTGCTCACGTCACTTACCGCGTTAAAAGATGCTGATTCAATTCATATCCTGGCAGGCAGTGAAAAGATCGCGTTGAAGCCGGGTTTTAAAGACGTCGATAGAGACTTGGGTTTTTTAAATTGCCCCATACAGTTCGACAACTGTCTGCTGGAGCTCAAAGCAGCTGCCCCGCAGCAGCTGGCGCCTGGTTTTTTAGTTTCATTCGACAGCACGGCAAATCCTTCCACTAAATTTGGAATAGTCAGCACCACGCTCAAATGGTTTTCAACCTCCTTTCAAACCGACCACCGAAGCGCAATATCCAACCTTGGAGGCATTGTTTTTAACGAAGATGGTCTGGTTCTGGGTATAAATTACAATCTCCAGTACAGCAAACAGGGATTATTCGAGGAAAAATCAGGGGTATCCTTCAGTATCATACCGGAATATGTCATTAAATCCTTCGACAAGACCGGGCAGAGAATAATTATTGAAGATATTTCGTCGCACTTTTTCGGGGTGAGGCTCGGCAAAGACATGTCAGTAGAAGATATAGTTCAGGGTTCTGATGCGCAAAAAATCGGACTGCAAACCGGAGATATAGTACTTATGATCAATAATCAGAAGGTCTCTACTCCGGCAGATTTTAGAAACAAAATAAATATTGATACGGAGCTCATAATTAAAGTCCGAAGGGGTGCAGAGGAATTAAATCTCAAATGATGACAAAAATTATTCTCTTAATGCTGCTGCAATCATATCAGGATCAGCTGACACAGGCTTACTCAAAAGTAAAGGAATCATTTATTTTTATAGGCGGAGGATGCGGCATAGTAATAGATGCCGATGGTACATCACTGACAAATTATCATGTAATTAAAAATCTGCCCGAAAAGATTACTGTCATCGATATCACAGGAACGGAATATGCCGCACATGTGGCGTCTGTAGATCCGTTTATTGATCTTGCCATTATAAAAATAGATTCAGATAAAAAATGGATAGCGGTTAAATTCGAAGACGAGAAATCAATAAACCGGGGGAACCAGATAATCGCGATAGGAAACCCGAAGGATACTTTAAGATATTCATTTAACAAGGCTGCGATCCCTTCTGTATCTCATGGAATAATCAGCGCAATACTTTCCATAACCAGCAGATCCGATGCGATCCTTACTGATGCCCCTCTCAACTCCGGAAACTCCGGCGGACCGCTTGTAAATTTAAATGGAAAAGTCGTGGGAATTAATGTGAAGATTCTCAGCGGCGGAGTACTTTCACAAGGTATGAGTCTTGGAGTTTCTATTCCCTCTTTCACAATAAAAAAGCTCCTTCCTTATATGTTGAAAGCAGGTGTCGTCTACCACTATGATATTCCTGAATCCTGCCTGAAAAATGAAGTAATCGATGAAAAGTTAACAATCAAAGCAGTTTACAACACCTGGGGACTCGCAAAAGATGACATTATATTATCAGTCAATGATACTCTAGTGAAAACATCTCATCAGTTTATAACGGCCGTGAGAAGCTGCGTTTATGGAACTGAGATTAAAGCCCATATCGCACGAAATGGAAAGGAAGAAACTGTAGATCTCAAACCGATGAAACTTTCATCTTTTGTTTTTGGATCGATAGCTTATACTGGCTTTAAAGTCAACCGCTCGCTTGAAATCGAGCAGATCTTTGAGAGCTCCCCCGCAAGTCACACAGAACTTAAAGTCAGGGATGTAGTAACAGAACTCGACGGCACTGCAATCAAATCACAGGATGATTACAGTTCAATACTAATGCAGAAATACCCGGGAGAATCGCTGGAGGTAACTATTAAACGAGGAGAGAAAACACTAAAATTTACGATCAAACTGTCATCCAAATAAGAAACGAATCAAAAGACAGAAATAAGGCAAGGAAACAGAAATCAGGAGACAGGATTCAGTAATGAACAACAAAAGATTTCCCAATTGCCTGCTAACGCTTAACGTTCTACGTTCTAATTTCTAAGATACATCGTACTATGTCAAAATTTGAGCTTGTATCAGACATGGAACCGAAGGGAGACCAGCCCTATGCGATTGAGAAGCTCACAGGTTCGGTGAAATCAGGCGCAAAATTTAATACACTCCTCGGGGTGACAGGAAGCGGAAAGACATTCGTCATGGCCAACCTAATCAAAAATGTGAATAAACCTACGCTGGTCATATCCCACAATAAAACACTGGCAGCACAGCTTTATTCGGAGTTGAGATCATTCTTCCCTGACAATGCAGTCCACTACTTCGTCAGCTATTATGACTACTATCAGCCGGAGGCGTATATCCCGCAGAGAGACATCTATATAGAAAAAGATGCGTCAATCAACGAGGATCTCGACAGGCTGAGACTTTCTGCCACAGCATCGCTGTTATCCAGACGCGACGTAATAATCGTAGCCAGCGTCAGCTGCATATACAACATAGGATCCCCGATAGATTACTACAGTATTTCGACAAGGATCAAACGCGGGGTCAGAGTATCCAGAGATGCGCTGCTCAGACAACTTGTCGAAATGCAGTATGAGCGCAATGAGTTCGAGTTCGTAAGAGGAAAGATTCGTGTCCGCGGCGACATTATAGATGTTTTCCCATCATATGAAAACAAGGAAGCTGTACGCATAGAATTATCTGACGACCAGATCGACAAGATAAAAATAATAGATCCAATGACAAACACGGTCAAAACGCTGATAGATGAGATCAGAATATTTCCTGCAAAATATTTCATAACCCCTCAGGAACGAATCGATGCAGTACTGCCTCAGATAGAAGAAGAGATGATCCAGCAGGTGCAATTCTTTCAGAAAGAGAACAAGCTTGTCGAGGCGCAAAGAATCGAGGCAAGGACCCGCTACGACATGGAAATGCTGCACGAAGTCGGCTTCTGCAAAGGAATAGAAAACTATTCAAGATATCTTTCAGGAAGATCGGCCGGTGAGCGTCCGTTTGTCCTGATAGATTATTTTCCGAAAGATTTTCTCTGCATTGCTGATGAAAGCCACGTGACGCTTCCGCAGATAAGAGGCATGTACAACGGAGATAGATCTCGAAAGACAACACTTATCGAATATGGATTCCGCCTCCCTTCTGCGCTTGACAACAGACCTCTTAAATTTCAGGAGTGGGAATCGCTGATGAATCAGATTGTTTTTGTATCAGCGACGCCGGGAGAAGAAGAGCTGAAATATTCAACGGGAAATATTGCTGAACTTGTCATAAGACCAACCGGCCTTGTTGACCCGCAGCTAATTGTCAAACCGGTCGAGAATCAGATTCAGGATCTGATAAAAGAAATAGAAGAAAAAGTCGCGAAAAATCAGAGGATCCTTGTAACAACTCTTACAAAAAGGCTCGCTGAAGATCTTTCTGCTTTTCTTCTGGAAAAAGGAATCAAGGCAAAATATTTACACTCAGAGATCCAGACTATCGACAGAGTAAAAATATTGAAGGATTTACGCTCTGGAAAGTTCTCCGTACTTGTCGGAGTAAACCTTTTAAGGGAAGGTCTTGACCTGCCTGAAGTAGGACTAGTCGCGATACTTGATGCCGACAAAGAAGGTTTTTTGAGATCGGAAACCTCGCTGGTCCAGACCGTCGGGAGGGCTGCGCGAAATATAGAAGGAAAAGTCATTCTTTATGCAGATAGGATCACAAACTCTATGCAAAGAGCGATGTCTGAGACTGAACGCAGGAGACAAAAGCAGGTCGAATACAATCAAAAGCATGGCATTACACCGCAGTCAATTCAAAAGGAGATTAAGGGCGGAATCGAAGAGATTATAAAAGCGGATGACATTGCAAGAGAAAGTGCCGGCTTAAGCATAAATGAATATAAAAGGGCAGAAATTATCAAAGAACTCGAAGAACAGATGCTCGAGTATGCTTCCAAGCTGAAATTCGAAGAGGCAATCGTGCTGAGAGAAAAGATAAGCGAGCTTAAATCGTAGAACGTAAAGCGTGGAACGTAGAACGTGGAACCTATGTTCTGGCTCTCGCTTCCTTCTATGAGAAGGCTTACTTTTCAAGTAAAGTTATTCATTTTTTTCTTTTTATTTCATATAGTTTAAGGGTAAAATACCCCCATGCTTCTATTGGGAT
>JACQRL010000095.1 GCA_016206485.1 Planctomycetota bacterium
ATATAAAATAGAATTTGGATTTTCTGTTATAGTCACAGGAAGTTTGATGGATCAGGATGTGCGAAATTCAGTCCTTAGTTGTTTAGTTGATCAGTCATCTCAAGTAAGAGAAGCAGCTTCAATAGCACTTGGAAATTCGCTTGATTTCAAGGAGGTGCGTGAATCATTCTCCTTCGCTTTGGACAATGAGACGAATCCCGATGTTAAAAATTATCAGGCAAAGTTTCTCAGTCTTTGGGCATCAAAACAAGAAATATCTTCAGAAGAAAGGTATGAGATATCTAATCGGTTGTTAAGACACGTAAAAAGTCCTGAAAATGGAGGGCTGAGATTTTTTGTGAAATCGGGCTTTCAGTCTATGAAGATCGGAGATGACGAGTTAAGGAAGATTATCCAGATGGTTAAAAATACTGATATTAATATACAATTGTGGGCAGTATCTGTTATCACGTCCCATTTCGACAGTGAAGCATTTAAGAAGGTTAAAGCTGAGGTTAAATCGTTATTGATCGACATGGCATCGAATGATGCTAATCATAAAGTAAGGGAATATGCTACAAGAAGCATTGGTTTATTGAAAGAAGATGAATTGGTTCAGTTCCTGATTGATTTCCCGCTCAGAGATCCTCAGTGGAATGTGAGGGTGGCCGCTTGTGATGCTTTGTCTAATCATAATACCGCAGGTTTATTAGCAGAGTTGGATAAAGTTTCAAAAGAGGATTCAAACGAATATGTGAGGGCAGCGGCTTTAAATGCGCTTAATTCTATAACTAAATTGTCAGAGAAATAAAATTATTATATGGAATTTAAAAGCAGAGGTGTCAGAAGCCTTGTTGAACTGCACGAAATAGAGCTGCAGAATTTTTTAAAGACTTGGGAACGTTTCATTAAATCCGGGGCTCCCCTTCCTGATCCTTTAGGAGATCCCGATTACAAAGACAAGGAACATATAGTCGGTCATGTTTTGACAGCAGCTCGAGCTTACCTCGTATGGATCGGTGAACAGCTGGGACGGCCTATTACTGATATTGATATGGAGAAGGATCGGTACAAAATAGCTTCTGACATACAAGGATTTGCGCAGTCATTACTTTCTGCATGGAGACGTCATCTTGTTTCAGTTGCGGATGAAGAATGCGGACCTAAGACTTATAAAACCCGCTGGGGCGATAACTATACAATAGAAAACATGCTCGAACACGCAGTCGTTCACCCAATGAGACATCGGATACAACTTGAACGAATCTTAAGTGATCTTGTGTAGCTCACTGATTACACAGAGTAAAACCTTGGAGGAAATCGCGAAACATCACGTAAATATTAATAGATGGGTGCACGTGTTTTTTTTATCTGCATCTATTTTGTGAGGTTGCTATCTTTGCCTGTATTTATATACACATCAGGATTTTTTATGAAGGTATTGGAGCATTTCTTTGAACAGAATCCGTACAATTTCTCTTTATATTCTTCGGAAAAATCCTCACTGATTTCACTGTTGCAAATAAGGCATTTTCCTTCTTTTGGATTTGACAACCTTGGTTTACTGATGACGTGATCGATCCAGTTGAAAAGTAACTTGGGATCTATATCGAAAATATGTGGTTGCCCTTTTAGTATGTCGTACTTTACTTTGGCTTCTATTTTCTTTAAATCTGTTACCTGTTCATCAATAAGTGCTGCAAGCATAGGATCCTCTTTCTCTCCTCGTATCATATATATGTGCTTGTCCTTAAGTTTATTGGAGAGTTCTAATGGACATATTCCCCCCATTGAAACGCAGCCGGAAAATTTGCTTGGGTTTTGATTAAATGCATAAAAGGCGACCTGTGCCCCCATAGACGCACCGGTTATTATGATTTTCTTTTCATCGACAGGGCATATTTGTTTTATGCGTTCAAGACTTTTGTTGACTAATATGTCGATTATGGAAAGATCTTCCGTTGTCATTTTCATGTGATACTGTCCTACTTCTATGTAGGCGATTATGATATTTCGTTTTTTTGCGCCTTCTCCCCAGTAGTATTCCTGCATACCTTCGATTTCGTTTTTTGTGCCGGGAAACATCGGATAACAAAGGATGAGTGGTAGTTTTTCTTCTTTCTTGTTTTTGTCATTTTGTTTTGTTAGAGCATTGTAGTAGATGTATAAAGGCAGCCTGATTTCAGATTTTCCCAGCTTGAATTTCAGCTCATCTGTTAAATACGCAGGGTCTTCACTATTTGTTGAAGTAGAATTCACCAACACGATCCCTGCAGCGCAGGCGATTATTAAGACAATGGATTTGTGCATGTTCACTCCTTAGGGGGCACTTTAAGCCTCCTTAAATTGGATAACGTAAAATAAACTGAGATGGCAGTTAAAATCTATTCTTCAGACTCATACTTATCTTTCAGGCTTCTATGAGAAGGCTTACTTTTCAAGTAAAGTTATTCATTTTTTTCTTTTTATTTCATATAGTTTAAGGGTAAAATACCCCCATGCTTCTATTGGGAT
>JACQRL010000096.1 GCA_016206485.1 Planctomycetota bacterium
GTTATATATAGTATATGAGATGCCTTATCAAAACTTCTGTGCTTATTGGCGTTCTTTGTCTTCCTCTTGTTATTCTTGCAGATGCTGAAATCATGGTCCCGCCGGGAACTACTGATGATATTATAACTGTTTTTACTCCTTCACTAAAAGTAACAACTCAAGATAAAATTATTCAGACTGGGACTACACCTGCTCCAGTAAAGCCAAAACCTACGACTGGAACTAATGTGAAAAAACTACCTCCGCCAATTTTGCCTCCGAAGGCACCTCCTCCCATGAATGTTAATTTCGAAGAATTAATGGGATTAGGCGCGGCAGATTTTGATATTGAATTCCCACAACTTGCAAAGATAACAATCCCAAACGATCCAATTATTGAGGATTTCAGGTACAAAACTGATGAGTATGAAGTAATAAGGGCTAAATGTGATGTTTATTTCAAGTGCTACGTAAGAGGTCTTATGCGACTTTTCCACAACAACCGTCTTCTCGATAATGAAGACATCTTTTACTTATTGCTCCATGGAGATCCCGCAGGATCTTTCACAGGAAATATAGATTTATTGACTGCGAACCTGAATGCAGGAGGCTATTTTAAAAAAGCGCTCGGGTACATAGACCCAGAGACTAATAAACCTGTCATTCCATCAGCAAATAATCCCTATAAAGATATGATAACAAAACTGGCTATTTATGAGCTCTTAGTTTACAGTCCGTTTACAGTCAGCACTCCTTATGCACCAGGCTTAGACAATTTCGCGCAAGAAGAAATGTATTACCTAATGAGAGAACTTACTAATCATCCAAATAAAAGAGTAAAAAGAAATGCAATCTATTATCTTGGAACTATGTCAAAGTATGAACCGCTTGAAAATTTATACAGAGCTCTAAAAACAACTAAAGATAACGTTGAAAAGGCAAGGATCATATTTCTGCTTACACAGGCAAGATTTGAAGGTTTCGACGACTTTCTCATAGATAATTTCCAAAATGAGAAGGATGAAGTATTTAAAATCGCCTATATTAACTCCCTTAGAAAATTGAGGTCTAAAAAAGCCTTTAAATTGCTTGTAGATAATTTTATTAATACCGACGGCGACTTTGAGATGAGGTTCGCATTACTACGTGCATGTATAGCATGTCTTGATCCAAAAGATAAAAAAAACTATGAACTTTTACTGAATAAATGCAGTGAGTTATACAAATCGTTCGATTATAAAGTTGAATGGGGACAGGATCCTCCTCCGCACATTCCCGGAGCGCCATCCTATAAGAACAGAGCAAGATTCTTTACCATGCAACAAACTCTTGAAATCGCGCTTGCTGTGATGGGAGATGAAGAAGTAGGCACAAAAGTTAAAGATAATCTCCGCAAAACAGCAGAAAGATTTGCTAAATATGTCGGAGATGTCGATGCAGAAAGAAACCCAGCAATGTTAAATTTTGGCCAAGGCTCCGCACAAAGTTGGGTAAATGGATTGGGAATCTACACAATTTTAGTAAGATTCTTTGTTGCAGAGGAACTCCCGGGTCTTGGAGAAACAGGCAAATATATAATCGAACAATTGATATCAAAGGCAGCTGAAAATGATAATATTTTATTTTTAGCTTTTAAAGCATATGCAAGAGAATACTCACTTGAAGAAACAATCGACCTTGCTCTAACTGCCCTTGATAATGAAAATATGCCTATAACTGTCAAAGACAGAATCATCAAGTTCTTGTATGCAAATCAGATGTATAATAATAGGGTCAAGGATCACTTGAAACAAATCATTTCAAAATATAAACAGGATATGACTGATGAACAAAAGCATCTTGTATCAATATCAATATTCTATCTTACAATCGATAAGGACAAGCTGATTACAGACAAAGCGATTATCAATGTATTAGAATCTGAATGGAAAAGAACGATTAAAGAAACTAAGTTTTCACAAGATCTTGGTATTTACTATATTAAGTTTCCAAGGATTAATTATTTATTGGAAGTTTCTATAGAGTCACTAGGCAGATATTCAACTCCAAATGCAGAAAAAGAATTGTTGAAACTATCTAAAACACAACACGATGAAATCAACATAAACAGGCTTGTAGTCAAAACGCTTGGAAACTTCAAATCAGAAGAAGTTAAAGAAAGGCTTTTTACAATCTTGACATATGATGATGGCTGGACCAGGCTAAACGCATATCTGTCCTTGAATCGAATCACAAGGGTAGATCACAAAATCGACTGGTACTTCGAAGGAAAAAGCGAATTATCAATGCAAATAGATGAATACAAAAAGAAGATCCTGGCATCCAAGCCGGCTAAATAACTATCAATTTATTAGTATATTTTTTTGGGTTTTGATCCTGGAAAATAGTACTGTAATATTTCGATATATGAAAAACCTCTCAACGACATTTCAATCGCGCCCCACTGACATAATCCTACGCAATGGCCAAAGCCATGTCCTTTGAATGTGACCAGATCCTCAGTTATCGTAATATCAGTAACAAAAGGACTTTTAATCATTTCTCTTCCGATAATTTTTCTGAACTCTTTATATAAACTTATCTCAGAAGTTTTTTCAGAGGAAATAATTCTTATCTTATCCTTATGTGGAAGCTCTGATTGAAACTGGGTTAGTTTCAAATCATTGAATTTTCCGATTTTACTTTCTAGATCTTTTTTTGAGATTTTCTGTACCCACATATAATATTTCGAGGAATATCGACAATATTCGCACTTTACGCCCTGCAGAGAATTAAAATGCCTTTGTACTTTAAAAAGATTTTCGACAGGTTGTGTAAAACCGCCACAAGTAGAAGAATAAAAAGTATACACAACTTCATCATTTTCCACTAGTATTGTTCCATATGTATCGCGGACAGAACTGATTATTGATGAAGGAATATTCCGAAATCCTTTATATACTTGGCTGCTTTCATCCGCATAAAAATCAAATGGAGCACTCTTTTTGTCATATATAATACTACTGTATACATAACTTCTGGCGCATATTGCCTGTGCCTTCGCAGCATCAGTTGTACCATGTTTCCCAATCTCATGGAACACAACAGAGTACAGATATACTTCAAGGTCAATGTAATTTATTATATATAATGTGCCATCAGCATATTCGCATACAAAGTGACCATAATATGATTCTCCATCAATAAACAGGAAATCATCGTGAGATCTAATCGTGACCGGAAATGTAAATAACTTATTACTTTGTTTTAAACCGTTTTTGGTGATCTCAAAGTTCAGCATTTCATCATCAGTAAGTCTTAGGTTGTCTCTTATTCCTTGCGATTCGATTGAAATTAAGCCGGAGCTTTTAATCATGAGCTTATCAGAAACACTCATTTTCTTGATCAAAACCCTTATATCAACAGGAGAATTGATCTTTCTAAGTATATCAGATGTAATAGACTGTGTTCCCGTGCAGCATAGAATCGACAAAGATCCGATCAGAATGCTTATTAATGCAAATAAATTAAAAATCATTTCATTTCGGCGATTAGTTCCTCAATATTTTCAATTTTTCGTCTTATTTTCCGATCATTAATCTGTTCAGATGAAGTTTTGTCTAATTCTGACATAATATCTTTGAGATATTCATAAGCAAAATCAGGCAATTTCAGCGACAGCTCAAATAAATTTCTTTTTAAGTCGTCAAAGCTTTTTTTGTCTAAATTAGAAACCATCTGTTTGATAATTGGCCCGATTTCATCCGCACTTATTTGATAAAAACCCAATGTTTTATAATACTCATCATATAGCTCGTTAAATCGTTTCTTCTTTTTTGCAGCTTGTTCATGTGTAATTTCCGTAGATATTAATGCGCTTAAAATATCCAATAAAACACGTATCTGGAACTTTGCATTTCTTTCCACATATAAGTCAGGAATGTCGAGACGCATATTATTTTTTTCTAACAAGCCATCAATTTTCGATTTATATCCGCTTTGCGAAGAATTAGTTGAATCAAGTAATTTCCTGATCTCTTTAATTTCTGTAAAATCCTTGTGAATATCACGTGCAGACAATATATGCTGATGCCTGAGCTTTTCCTCATCGTACAAATTAAGAGTTTTCTCAATAATTCTTCCTTTATTTAGATGCAATACAACTTTGTAATTTAATGCATAATGTTCTTTAAATGATTTATGGAGTTTTAAAGCAAATTTATTCTTTGTAACAACAACTGTAAATTCATCAACATCGTAGGTTAAAGGATAATATCTGCTGTTTGCCATATCCTGATAAAGCAGTTCTACCCTTGCTTCGCCATCAGAATTGCTATCAGATTCAAAATTGATGACAAAAAACCAGTAATTTTCCAGTTCTAGGATCTTAACATCAAGTGAATCTGTACTAAAAAAAGAAGTTGTGAGCAGTAACGCTCTTAAGGCCAAATTCATTATTATTTAAATGCATCGATTCCAGTTATATAGTTTCCAAGAACCAGAGTATGCACATTATGAGTTCCTTCATAAGTGATAACACTTTCAAGATTACACATATGCCTCATGCAGTTATATTCAATTGTGATACCGCTTGCTCCAAGTATATCTCTTGCTATCCTTGCGATTGTAAGAGCCTGAAAAACATTATTTTTCTTAGCCAGTGAAACCATAGCATGATTGTACTTATTTTCATCTTTTAATCTCCCTACTCGCAGGGCAAGAAGTTGCCCTTTAACAATTTCTTCCAGCATATAGACAAGTTTTTCCTGGATCATTTGGAAGGCGCCTATTGGTTTATCGAATTGAACCCTTGTTTTTGAGTATTGAACTGCCTCTTCAAAACAGTCAAGAGCTGCCCCCATTGCTCCCCAGGCGATACCATATCGTGCCTGTGTGAGACACATCAGCGGAGACTTCAATGATTGAGTAAATGGAAGTTTATTTTCTTCAGGAACCTCACAATCTTCTAATATCAGTTCTCCGGTATCCGAGGCACGCAATGAAAGTTTCTCCTTAATTTCACGGGCTTCATATCCTTTGGATTTCTTATCAACTATAAAGCCTTCTATTTCATTTTTTTCATTTCTTGCCCATACAATTGCTATGTCAGCAATATCTGCATTTGTAATCCATCTCTTTGTGCCGTTTAATATGTACTTGCTTCCTTTTTTCACACACTTTGTGAGCATCCCGGCTGGATTTGAACCGAAATCAGGTTCAGTTAAGCCAAAACAACCTATAATTTCTGCCTTTGCAAGCCTCGGAAGATATGTTTCTTTCTGCTTATCTGATCCAAACGCAAGTATAGGATACATAACTAGCCCACTTTGGACACTTGCAAAACTTCTTACACCGGAATCTCCGCGTTCCAACTCCTGCATGCAGAGGCCATAAGCAACATTATTCATACCTGCACACCCGTAACCGGAAATATTCGCGCCGAGCAGACCTAAATCAGCAATTTCTTTTATAAGATGTTTGGGGAATGTTCCCTCCATGTAATGTTTCCCGATAATTGGTTTAACTCTTTTGTTTACAAACTGATGAATAGTATCCCTAACCATCTTTTCATCATCTGTCAAAAGATCATCAATCTTCAGTATATCTGGATCAAAGTCTTTCATAGTCTAAGATAAACCTAAAATATTTTTGAAATCAGGATCGTTTTTGAAATCTGAAAAGTTGTCGTCATTAAGCACTTTCTTAATTTCACCGTTCTTCTTCTTAAGCAGTTGCAATTGTTTTAACATATTACTTTTATCATTTCGTACCGCGTACAAACTTGCAAGTTTGTAATGGAAAACAGGTTCTTCTTTTAGTTCACTTACTGCGTGTTCATAGTGTTTTATTGCTTCATCTAATTTATCGATTTTTGTCAGTATATTTCCTGCTTTTATCCAGATAATTTTCTCAGAAGGTTTAATCTGACTGAGTTTTTCGTACATTTTTAGTGCCTCTGTATACTCACCACTATTATAAGCAATCTCCGCACTGATATAGGTTGTAAAATAATCAACTTCTTTAACAATTTGGTCAAATTTATCGTGAATCATATTTTGATATGATTTGAATTTTTCTTCAAATAATTTTTTTGTTTCATTTACTGTATGCTCAAGCTCAACTTCAGCTCTTTGTTTGGTGGCTTCAATTTCAGATTTCAGATTATGGTCAAGATTCTGCTGCAGTAATTCAGTATATCTATCCAACTCATCTTGTGATTCTTTCTTTATTGCCATCAAGGCATCTGTGATTTCAATTCGCCTCTTATCAAGCTCATTTTGGATGCTATTAATCCTTAAAGTTATTACA
>JACQRL010000079.1 GCA_016206485.1 Planctomycetota bacterium
CCAGATACATCGGATTAGGCACGAGCATTAGGCGTAATTAGAAAATAACTCCTTTTAATCTATGAATAGAATAATATTATTTCGATATCATAAAAAACCATTTGTTTGCCGCGATAGATTACGGCAATTAAAAAATTTCAATCCAGGAATAAAAATTTTTGGGCTTTACGGTGGCGAAGAATCTGAATTTCCAAAATATAAAAAATATCTAAGTCCATATCTTGAGCATAATTATTGCATAAGAAATAAACCCATTTTTTGGAAATGGAAGAACAGCGACCTCGGCATAAAGTTGTGGTATAAAAATGTCGGAAAAAATCTTGAATTTGACATGTTACATGTTGTTGAATGGGATCTTTTGCTTTTTGGTTCATTAAACGACTTGTATAAAAAAATACCTAATAGTTGTATCGGGCTAACCGCACTTAATCCACTAAAAAACGTTAAGCCCACATGGACATGGGTATTCAAAGAACCATATAAAACCCAATGGGAAAAATTATTAAAATATGCAAAAGATCGGTTCGGTTATAATAAACAACCCTATGCCTCACTTGGTCCAGGATCATGTTTGCCCAAAAATTTTTTAGACAAGTTTAGCTCTATTCATGTTCCGGACTTAAGCAATGATGAAATTCGTCTTCCCTTGTTCGGCCAAATATTCGGATTCAGACTATTTGAAACCGGTTTTTATCCAAAATGGTCAGATCCAAACATAATGAAATTTTTTAATTGCCATGGAGACGAAATACCTTTGAATAGAATCAAGAAAGAATTAAAAAGGAAGGGTGGAAGAAAATCGTTCCATCCTTATCGAAAACGATTAAAAGAAGTTGTTTTCTAACTTCTCCGCTATCGCTCCGACCACGCTGCGTTTTCGTTTAGCCTTTTCTTTATTAATATACTTTGAATTACGAAACTCCCAAAAATGAAGTTTTTGTATTAAAATAGGGGTAGAGACTTTTAACCCCAACCCCTATGACGTCTCTATCAGCATATCACAATATCAAGGGGGTGGTAAGTGGGTTTTCACAGGTATTACACTTCGGTACGTTCCTCAAGAAAACAGGTCGAAAGTTGGCACATTCGATTGAAGAATATATGAGTATGGCACTCTTCAAACAAATGCAGGGCATTGAAACAAAGAAACAAACATACGAGATCCTTGAACCTTCCTGCTCGTACAAAACATTTGTTGTCAATGTGAATCGCTGGGCGTATCTTTGTGCATTGATCCTTGTCCTGATCATGAAGATGAACAGAAAGAATCAACATTCCATCAAGCACATTGACTCCACGAATATCCCTGTCTGTTTGTTCAAGAATGCCAATGCCCACAAGACAATGAAGGGACTCGCAACATTTGGCAGAAGTAGTAAAGGAACCTATTTTGGCTTGAAATTACACATCATTTTAATAAAGCGCTTTGGCTTCTGGGTCTTCACCATAGGATTGCATACATCTCTTGACACAAAATATACAAACTGATATACTTTGTATACATTAATGAAAAGATGTAAACAAACTATGCAACGCATTGGAATCGGTCAATACAAAATCCAGCCAGGCGGTTTTAAGGCCTTTGTTCCCCACCCCTTCCCCCCAAAGGAAGATTTTGATTTTGGCCACAGTCTCCTGAAGAAGGACAACGAGGCAACCCGCCTGCTTGGTAAACTTGATGGCATTACAAAACTGCTCCCCGACGCTGATTTTTTCCTTTTGATGTATTTGCGTAAAGACGCGTCTGCCTCGAGCCAAATTGAAGGCACCCGAGCGACTATGATTGACGCAATCGTGGCTGAGGCAAAAATTGATACAAAAATTCCAGATGATGTTGATGATATTTTACACTATATTAAAGCTCTTAATTACGGAATTAAGAGAATGAAAGCAGATGACTTTCCCGTGGTCTTGCGCTTTATTCGGGAACTGCACAAGCAATTGATGCAAAAAGCGCGCGCAACACATTTTTCTGACCCTGGTGAATTTCGCAAAAGCCAAAATTGGATTGGCGGAACACGACCGGACAATGCCAGTTTTGTCCCGCCTCCGGTTGACGAGATGCATCGCGCACTCAATGATTTGGAAAAATTCATTCACGTGGACGACGATATTCCCACAGTAATAAAATCTGGGCTGATTCATGCGCAATTTGAGACCATTCACCCGTTTTTAGATGGAAATGGAAGAACAGGACGAATGCTCATTACGTTTTATCTTTGGAAAGAGGGCTATTTGGAAAGGCCAGTTCTATTTTTGTCATCATTCTTCAAAAAGCACAAAGAATTGTATTATGAAGAATTACTGGGCTATCACAACGGCAACGTTTCTGATTGGATAGAATTCTTTCTTGACGGTGTGGTAGAAATCGCGAACGAAGCAATAGACACGGTCGGTAAAATCACTATTTTGCGCGAGAAAGATTTGTTCAAAATTCAAACTCTTGGCAAACGTGCTTCAGAAAGCGCGACCTTGGTATTACCAAAATTATATGCGCAGCCGATTGTAACTGTGGGCATTATTCAAAAATGGACTGGCTTTACTCGCGCAGGTGCACAGACAGTCATTGATAGATTTATCAATATGGGAATTTTGACACCAAAAGACAAAGGCAAAAAATACGGACAGTCATACATGTACAAGAACTACATTGATATTTTTAACAAGAACGAATAAGGTGTCTTGGCTTTGAGGCATTCACCCTCAACCCCTCTGCCCCTACGCCCAGACAAAAAATTTGTTCGTTATAGAAAAGTGGTTCCGCTCTGCTCCGTAAAACATCAGGTATACGCATACGTTAGACAAAATGCCGCAGGCATTTTTGCTAATGCTCGGCGGCAAGCCGTCTGTCATCTGAATTGCCTGCGGCACTTCAGCTAACAGACGGTTATACGAAATGTCCGCCTGTCCGCCAAGGCGGCCGATCGAACGCTTCGCATAACCGCCGAGCATTATGACGA
>JACQRL010000080.1 GCA_016206485.1 Planctomycetota bacterium
GCGCAAGACAGCCCACGAGTTACCCTCAGAAAAATCTCACTAAAAACCATCTACTGTAGAAATGAAACCTAAAAGCATAAATATTATCCAGCCAAAATGCATAACCACGATTATATCAGCTAAGATTTTATATATCATTACCCATCATAAAAATGCTTAAATTCACCCAATAAAATTCTCCTTTCAATTCTTTTCTCGTTCATTGTTTTAGTATCAATAATATACCCCCTCAAAAGCCAGTCATCCCATAAAGACGCTACGTTATAGAAAGTAATATTGTCAATCGTGGCTTTACCAAACGCCTCGTGAATATGGCCGAAAACATGAAACATAGGCTGTTTTTCTTTTACTGTCCTATATATTGATTCTGAGCCCACGCGCAAACCATTTCCCGTCCTATCCAAAATATTTTTGGGAGGGCCGTGAGTGATAAGAATAGTTTTTCTATCTATATACGGCTCAATGTGCGTTAATTCATCAGCGAGTCTATCCTCTGGTAATTCGTTATTAGTATTCCATGGCGTAGGAAGAACATATTGAAACCCCACCATTTTGAATTCTTCTAATTCATAGGCCTTTAAATTTAGATTATATATTCCATAATCACTTAGTATCTTATCCCAATCATTATCAGAAATATGATCATCGTTGCCGATAAGTAAATATACCGGAATTCTCAATGTTTTCAGCAGTTCGCATATGCGGCGTAACGCTTCTTTTTGTCTTAATCTAATTAATGATAAGTTATAGTTATCTCGTGAAATTTCAACAAAACCGAGCAAGTCCAATTTTGTTCTTATCTGCTGTTCATTCCCATCCAATATAATCCCTCTGTTTCTTAAGCAAAATGCAGAACGGATATCGTATTTTAATCCGTTTCTATAAAGTTGGTAAAATCCTTTAGGCGCGATATCCCCGGCAATTACCAAGAGATCGATTTCCTCTTTCTTTATCATTTCTCGAATAAGATAAATCAGCGATTTATTTCCATGAATGTCAGCAGTAGCAAATATTTTCATTTTTGCTTAACAAGAAAATCGCCTAATTTTCTGTTTTTTGCTTCTACTTCAGCAGCTAAATCATTTTTATATGCCTTTATCTTCTCTCTTATTTCGGGATATTTTATCCCCAGTATCTGTGCCGCAAGGATTGCCGCATTTTTGGCTCCTGCTTTACCCACGGCTACCGTTGCGACAGGAACTCCGCCCGGCATCTGAACCATAGACAAAAGAGAATCCAAGCCTCCTGACAGAGATGTCTGCATCGGAACGCCTATGACAGGGATAGGCGTCCAGGCTGCCATAACCCCAGCTAAATGCGCAGCGCCGCCCGCAGCAGCAATAATGACTTCTAAGTCCCGCTGTTCTGCTGTCGAGGCATACTCATGCGCAATCTTCGGGGTGCGGTGTGCAGAAATAATATTTACTTCATAGCCGATACCGAACTTCTCCAGGGTTTTCGTTGTCTCCTGCATAGTTTCCAAATCAGAGTCGCTTCCCATAACAATACCGACCAGCATTTTCTCTAACATCTCTTATTCCTCCTTTTAATGAGCGCACAACTTATGGAACGACAGTGAACATAAGTTGTATGCGCGAATTATATCCTTTTACGAGCCGCAGATTTGTCTCGGTTACTCTCTTAGCAAATGCTATCTCTTCTTTGGATATAGACTGTAATGATTCAACCGCTCTTGGCGAACTTATGATCGCTCCGCTTGGGATGAATTTTTTATCCGGAATCTTTACCCCCTCTATCACCGCTAAGCTTTTAATAAAGACCTTATCTTTTATGAGTGCCCTAAATACTACCGAGCCGAATCCGATAAAACAGTTCTTTCCGATTCCGCAAGGCCCATGGACAATGCAACCGTGCGATAAAGAAGTGTTTTTACCTATGATTACGGAGCTGTTTCCCAGGGCATGGATAATAACCCTGTCTTGAATATTACTGCTATCGCCGATACTAACGGAGCTTCCTGTTTCATCTGCTCTAATTATCGCACCGGGTGCGACAAATACGCTTTTACCGATACTGACTTTTCCAATAATCATAGCCGAAGGATCGATATGGGCTGTTTTATCAATCTTCGGATAGTCGCCGTTGGGATTACGCCGTATCATGCCGACTCCTTCATTAATTTTTCTTCGATAAACTTTGTTGAATACTCGCCTTTTTGAAAATCGGGATTTTCTAATACTCTTAGGTGAAACGATATTGTTGTTTTTATTCCTTCCACGATAAACTCAACCAATGCGCGCCGCATCCTGGCAATTGACTGTCTTCGGTCATCTGCGTGAACGATGAGTTTAGCGATTAAAGAATCGTAATACGGAGGAACGCTGTAACCGGTATAAAGGTGAGAGTCAACACGGACTCCGATGCCACCTGAAGGATGATACATGGTAACCTTGCCGGGCGAAGGCATGAAATTATTATCCGGGTCCTCGGCATTAATGCGGCATTCTATGGCATGGCCGTTACAGAATATGTCTTTCTGGGCAAGTTTCAATTTTTCTCCCGCTGCAATACGGATCTGCTCTTTTACCAAATCTACGCCGGTAATCATCTCAGTAATAGGATGCTCAACCTGAATACGGGTATTCATCTCCATAAAATAAAAATTACCGTCTTTATCTAAAATAAACTCTACTGTACCAGCACTGTAATATCCTACAGATTTAGCTGCCTTAATTGCTGCCTCACCCATTTTCTCTCTCAATTTATTGTTTATTGCTGGCGAAGGTGTCTCTTCAATTAACTTTTGATGCCTTCTCTGGATAGAACACTCCCTTTCCCTCAGATGAATGGTATTCCCGAACTTATCTGCCAGCACCTGTATCTCAATGTGGCGTGCCTGGTCAAGATACTTTTCAATGTAGACCTCATTATTTCCAAATGCCGCTTGAGCCTCTGTCTGCGCCATATGAAATCCGGAAATTAAACTCTCTTTATTATGGGCAATTCTCATCCCTTTGCCGCCGCCTCCTGCGGAGGCTTTAATCATTACCGGATAACCAATTTTCCCCGTTATCTTAATTGCCTCCTGTTCGTCTTTAACTGTGCCCTCACTTCCGGGAACAATAGGCACTTTTGAACTTCTCATTGTCTCCTTAGCCACGGATTTATCTCCCATTTTCGCAATAGCCGGAGGAGGAGGTCCGATAAAAGTTATATTGCAGGATTGACAAACTTCTGCAAAGTGTTCGTTTTCAGACAAAAATCCATAGCCAGGATGAATAGCATCAACA
>JACQRL010000083.1 GCA_016206485.1 Planctomycetota bacterium
GATAACATAAATTTAGATATACATAGCGGATCCATAACATACATAATCGGACCTTCGGGCTCCGGTAAAACTTCGCTGCTAAATATAATAGGACTACTCGATGCGCCATCAACAGGCCAAATGTTTTTAAATGGAAATTTAATCTCAAATCCGGTAAATTGCTTCAAACTAAGGGCGAAAGAAATTGGGTTCGTGTTTCAGCTGTTTTATCTGCTGGAGTATTTAACAGTAATGGAAAATATTGAGATCCCGATGTTTGCTCTTAATAAAAACAAAAGGGAAAGACAGAAAAGATCTGAAGCATTGCTCGAAAATATAGGACTAGAAAGCAAAAAAACTTACAGGGCATCGGAATTGTCTGGAGGCGAAAAGCAAAGGGTAGCGATCGCAAGGGCACTTGCAAACAATCCAAAGCTCATACTCGCCGATGAGCCAACCGGAAATCTGGACTCAAATACAGGAAAAAATATCATAAACCTTCTAAAATCAATAAACGAACAGAACCATACAACAATTATCATTGTAACACACAATATGGAAATCACAGTATCAGGTTCAACAATAGTAAAGCTCAAAGACGGCAAAATTGATTGAATTAGTAAATTGACACCCGTAAATGTTAGTTTAGAATCTCTCGGATGAAGATCGGTATACCAAGGGAAATCAAAAAAGATGAATACAGAGTTGCCATAGTACCTGCCGGAGTCGATTTGCTTACAAAGCTCGGACACACTGTTTATATTCAAAAGGGGGCTGGAGAAGGAAGTGGTATTGATGACAGTGACTACAAAAGCGCAGGAGCAGTTATCCTCGACGACATTGGAGACGTATATGCCGCATCTTCTCTAATAATAAAAGTCAAAGAACCACTCGCAGAAGAATTTAAACTTATAACAAACCGCCATATTCTTTTTACTTTCTTCCATTTTGCCGCATCCGAAGAATTAACAAATGCCATGATCTCAAGTAAATGCGTTTGCATCGCCTACGAAACAATCGAAAAAGTAAATGGAAGTCTTCCTATATTAATTCCAATGAGCGAAGTAGCTGGTCGCATGTCAATTCAGGAAGGAGCAAAGTATCTTGAACGTCCTATGGAAGGAAAAGGGATTTTACTCGCTGGTGTTCCAGGAGTTCCACCTGCTAATGTTGTAATCGTCGGAGCTGGTATTGTAGGTACGAATGCAGCAAAAATCGCCGCAGGATTAGGCGCAAGAGTCCATATCCTTGACATAAATATTGAAAGACTTCGATATCTCTCTGATATAATGCCACAAAATGTTGTAACACTATATTCGAATAAATATAACCTTGAAGCACAACTTCAAAGGGCAGATCTTGTAATACTAGCGGTTTTGATACCAGGAGCACGAGCTCCAAAACTGATAAAACGCGAACACCTTTCGCTCATGGAAAAAGGCACGTGCATTGTTGACGTTTCGATAGATCAGGGAGGTTGCTCAGAAACCTCAAAACCTACAACTCATTCTCAACCAATATTCAAAGTTGATAACATAATCCACTATTGCGTCACAAACATACCTGGTGCCGTCGGCAGAACATCCACCTATGCACTTACAAACATAACCCTTCCCTATGCTACAGACATTGCTCAGAAAGGATGGTTAAAAGCTTCAAAAGAAGACGCCTCACTAGCTAAAGGTTTGAATATCGTAAATGGAGAAATAACTTATAACGAAGTAGCAAAGGCATTTGATCTTCCATTTGCACGAATTAGCTAAACATTCACTTAATGTTAATCTTAGGAATTAATGCGTTTCATCCAGATTCTTCAGCTTGTTTATTAAGAGATGGAGATTTGGTTGCATTTGCTGAAGAAGAACGTTTTAACAGGATTAAACACTGTGCAGGATTTCCTTCAGAAGCAATCAAGTACTGTCTTAATCAAGGTGGAGCAACAATTAGCGATATCAACTACATCACTGTATCTAGAGATCCAAAAGCAAACATAAGTCGAAGAATTGCAAGCCTTATTCGACATCCAAAAAGAACACTGTATGTACTCAAAGAAAGGGTTGGAAATGTCCTTCAAGTATACGATATCAAATCCCACTTAGCCAAATCTTTAGAGATCAGCAAGGATTCTATAAAAGCCAAAGTGTACAACATAGAGCATCATCTTGCCCACATTGCAAGTGCATACTATCCTTCCGGTTTAAATAGCTCTCTTGCAGTTACGATAGACGCATTCGGTGATTTTGCAAGCATGATTGTCTGTACCTGCGAAGGCAACACGATAAGAACACATAAGAGGGTTTTATTCCCACATTCACTTGGAATATGGTATACCGCTATCTGCCAACTTATAGGATTTTCTGGCTTTGGAGATGAAGGCAAGGTTATGGCTTTAGCTTCATACGGACAACCTTCCCTCCTAGATAAAATGAATCTCATTTGTCATTTGGATAACGATAACCTCTTTAAAATGAACCTTGATTTCTTCAGGCACCACTCAGAAGGAGTTTCAATGACCTGGGGAAAAGAAAAACCTTCGATCGGAAGGCTTTACAATGAAAATCTAGTAAAATTATTCAATACTGAACGCCAAAAAGGAAGTCCTATTGAACAAATCCACAAAGATATCGCCAGTTCACTACAGGTTAACCTGGAAAATATCGCTGTTTCACTCATAAAAAATCTCAAAAGTCAGTTTAATGCCTCTAACTTATGTATGGCAGGTGGAGTATGCTATAACTGCGTAATGAATGGACAAATTCTCAAAAAAGTCGATTTTGACAACGTATTCATACAAGCGGCCTCCGGAGATTCTGGAACATCTCTCGGCTCAGCACTTTTTTTATATCACCAAATTCTCAATAAACCACGTACATTCACTATGGAACATGCGTATTATGGACCTTCTTTCTCTGATAATGAAATTGAAAATACTCTAAGAAAACACGATTTAAAGTTTCGAAAAAGCCATAATATCGCAAAGGAAACGGCAGAGCAAATAGCAAAATCCAAGATCGTCGGATGGTTTCAAGGTAGAATGGAAGTCGGTCCTAGAGCACTTGGAAACCGAAGTATAGTAGCAAACCCAAAGGATCCCTCAATGAAAGATATTCTTAACAATAGAATCAAACACAGAGAGCCATTCAGGCCATTTGCACCTAGCATCCTTCTCGAACATAGAAATACCTTCATGGAAATGGGTTTTAAATCACCTTTTATGATAACTATTGATTGGATTAAAAGAGAAAAACAACACGAAATCCCTTCTGCAGTCCATATAGATGGTACATGTAGACTACAAACCGTTAACAGTCAAGCAAATCCAATATATTGGAACTTGATCAACGAATTTCACAAGATTTCAGGGGTTCCAATAGTCTTAAATACTAGTTTTAATGAAGATGAACCCATAGTTTGTACGCCTGACAATGCTATAAACTGTTTTATTAAGACAAAAATGGACATTTTGAGCATCGGAAGCTTTATTGTAGAGGCAGCTTAGCTTGTCAAACTACATTATATTGGCTACATCTGTTGTTAATTGATTTAATTACCTTGAAAATATTTATGGTATATTGTTTAAAATGCTTGAGTTAAAATCTATGTAATATCATAATATGGTTGACGATTGTTTTCCCCTCTCTCCAAGGCCTGGCCTCACGGGAAACCGGGTGGCTAAGGCCTTTTTTAATTTATGTCAATGAAATTCAAGGAGGAGCTAAGGAGTTACCCACCAATTATTTTAAAACACTTCATGGATCCAAAGCACATCGGCTCGTTCACAAAGCCCACATTTACCTTAGTAACAAGCAACAAAGGATGTAATGACATGATTAAATCATATATTTTGTGCGATTCCACCACACTAAGCATAAAAATTAAGGTATTTGGTTGCGCGATAACCATAGCAACAGCATCCATGGTAGCAGAATTACTTCAAAATAAGCCTTTTTATGAAATCCTCAAGCTACCCACAACTACATTTAAAAAGGAACTTATCAAAGGAATTAAAGGAATACCCGCAGATCGTCTAAAATGTATTGAAGCAGCCTGTGAAATGTACAATCTAATCAGAGAAGAACTGAAAAATTTTCAGAAATAATACTCTTTAACCCCAACATAACTTCAAATATGAAACTTTTAATCCCTTTTTTTGCAATTTTATGCACCGGAACAACACTTGAGAATCCTGCTGAAATCCATGTCTTTTTTACAGAACTCGATACTCTTTCCATTATAGACATATCACAAAACACCAACTTCCATCTCATCCTTAAACAATCCCTTGATCTAGATTTACCAAGTCTCAAGCACACCATATCGGAAATTGAAAAGATAATTGAAAATCCTGATATACAAATTATTGACTTTACTGCCTTAGAAAGTCTCAAAAAATATGGGATTTCCAAGCTTCCTGCAACTATTTATATAAAAGAGGGAAAAACACACGTTTCTTACGGAAATATAATTTCAATAAAGGAGGTTGTGAAATGTCCGAACTAACATTTCTCATTATGATTTTTTTTGGGGAAGAAAATGGATTCTTTAAAAACAAAAAATTGGATTTTTGGAAGGCTGATGGGCAAAGTGCAACTAAACATAACACTGCAACAAATCAATTAAATAAAGAGCATCTAAATATCCTAAAAATGACAAATGATGAAATTAACCAACCTATTCCAGTAACAAAGCTGCTCGAAAATCCTACCGAAGAAAATGCGATGATATATTTAAATTGGCAAAAAAGGAGGATAGAATCGATACGCAAAGCAACTGAAATATTAAACAAAACTGTACAAAAAGTAGAGAGTGAAAGGCGGAAAAAATACACTAGTAATCAATCAAGACAAGATAGTAACCGTCAAATTAAAATCATCAGATGAAAATAATATTAATACTACTTTCATTTTTCCAAAGCACAGAAAAAAAAGATGATTTCCAGTTTCCTGATCTCGAGCTGGACGAAAACGATTCAACTGGAGATAAAGCATTATATTTTAGAACTGAGCCTTCGTCTAGTGCACTTGACAAAATCGACATGAACTCATTCATCTTTGAAATTTACAAAGATCAATTAATAAATAATCAGTTTTTACAGGAATCTTTTAGCGCACTTGAAAATAGCGAAGTAGTTTTTTTAAGCCACACGGCTCCAACTCTTGCTGACAGTTATAAATTCCACAGACTCCTTGCGCAAAATTCAGCCATCTTAGAGCTTTTGCGAATAATATATTTTGAAAGTATCTCAGACCATCCGCTAAAACAAGCACGCGCCAATAAGATTCTGAGCAATATTGAGAAACTTGCTGCTCAAAACCGGCTTAATGGTAAAATTTTATCTACTGCTTACAAAGACAAAGGAATATCTGTGGAGTTTATTGATGATGAAAAATCAAAAAAAGCAGTAACACTCGATATAATAAACTCGCTTAATCTTAATAACGAAAATGCAAACTACTTAAATGAGTTAATCGACCATCTATCAATCTATAATGACCATGCGGGAACTTTTGTAAAACCCAATCGGCTGTATCAATTTTTCACAAAACAAAAAAACAAATCAATAACGCAATGGAACAAAACAATAAGTAAATATCAAAGCAGCGGGAGTGTTGCAATAAGTGAATTGATATCCTTAAGAATATCAGAAGATACAAACTTTGATGAAGTAAGTCTTAGAAAAATAGTATTGCTCGAAAACAAACAACGTGAGCTGTTAATTAATGGACTTTCATCAATAGCAGCTCTTTACCGTACATTAAGTGCATATC
>JACQRL010000084.1 GCA_016206485.1 Planctomycetota bacterium
GCTTATCTGAACGAGTGTTTTTTCACCCTTGATATACTCTCCTACCACCTTTCTTTTAAACTCAAAATCATACCTTTTGATTTGCTTTCTCATTTTTAACCCCCTTTAATCTAATTCTACCCACTTTTTCAATTTCTCCTACATATGTGGCCCTAACTGAGGGGGATAACACAAATTTGTTGCTTGGTATTTGATTTTTGGTTGTCATTTGTCGTTTGAATTTTGATATTTCTGATCCAAGTGCAAGTTTAGAAGCTGTACTTGGTTCAGGTTCTGGACAGATAGAGGTTTCCCGTGTACAATCGCTCAAAATTATATGAATATTGTGCCTGATTTACCGGAACAAATCAAATCTGGCAAGAGGGCATTTTCAAGACGTAAACAATATTTGAACGGGTCCCATTATACACAATTTCCGCGTGTAGGGACTCCAAAATGGCTGCTGTTTGCCAAGGTTTTATATCGGAAACTGCAGGCGACACTGCTTTACCTTGGACCTAATGTGTGGAAGTTTGCCTGGATATTTTTGAAGCCGGTTAAATCTTTAGTCGTATCGAAATTTATAATGAAGAGGCAACAGGCGCTCTATCAACAATGGATAATGCAAAATGAGCCTGCGATTAAGGAGTTGAATCTGCAACAAAATCACCAGTTCAAGATCCAACCGAGTATAAGCATAGTTGTTCCTGTTTTTAATGCACCGCCTGACTTTTTGGTAGAGCTGTTTGAATCTGTTTTGAATCAGACGTACTCAAAATGGGAGCTTTGTATGGCTGATGGACATAGTACAGATAAAACCAAAAATGTATTACAAAAATACGCAGGTCTTGATGAGAGAATCAAGGTAAAATTTCTTGATAGCAACAAGGGTATTGCCGGGAACAGCAATGAGGCGTTGAGACTTGCTACCGGTGATTTCATTGCTCTTTTGGATCATGATGATACCATCCCTCCTTTTTCACTCTTTGAAATAGTCAAGGCAATAAATGAAAATCCGGATGTTGAGTTCATATATACAGATGAAGATAAAATAACATCTGGCGGCAAGAGGCGTTATGACCCTCAGTTTAAACCCGATTATAATCTCGATTTGTTGAGGAGCTGCAATTATATAACCCACTTTTCAGTGGTAAGAAAAACATTGCTGGATAAAGTCGGCGGATTTTCTGAAGAGCTGGATGGCTCTCAGGATTATGATCTTATTCTGAGACTTACCGAGAAAACCTCGAAAATCATTCATATTCCCAAGATACTTTATCACTGGAGAGCTCATGGTCTTTCTGTTGCCTCAGGTCCGGTTAAGCTGTTTGCATATGAGGCGGGTAAAACAGCGCTGAAGCATCATCTTAATCGCTGCGGCTTGGATGGGACAGTAGAAAACGCTCTGGTTCTCGGGAGATATAAAATCACTTTTGACATAAAAACACACAGTAAAATTTCTATAGTTATCCCAAATAAAAACTATGCGGCAGTCTTGGACAGGTGCGTGCGGTCTATATTTAAGTCTACATACAAAAACTACGAAATTGTTATTGTGGAAAATGGAAGTACAGAACAGGATACGTTTGATGTGTATAAGAAACTGGCCGCAAATCCAAATGTCAAGATTGTAGAATGGAAGGGAAAGTTTAACTGGTCTGCAGTCAATAATTTTGGGGCGCAGAATGCGAACGGGGAAATACTGCTGTTTTTAAACAATGATGTTGAGATTATAAATGGAGACTGGTTGGAAAGAATGTTGGAACAAATTCAGAGGGCAGATGTTGGTGTAGTGGGCGCAAAGCTTTATTATCCCAATGACACAGTCCAGCATGCAGGGGTCATTTTGGGTATTGGAGGTATAGCCAGTCATGCTCATAAGTTTTTTGCAAGGGCAGAATACGGTTATTTTGGCAGACTGATCGTTGTGCAGGATCTTACGGCAGTGACCGGGGCTTGTTTAATGACAAAGAGACAAGTGTATGAGGAGACAGGAAAGTTTGATGAGGAATATGAATTAGCGTTTGGAGATGTAGATTATTGCTTAAAAGTCAGAAAAAATGGATATCTGGTAGTGTGGACCCCATATTCGGAATTATATCATTATGAGAGCATGACCCGCGGAGATGATGATACCCCTGAAAAACAGGCAAGATTTAAGGGCGAGATAGAACGCTTCAAAAAGAAATGGCTGGATATACTTATGAAAGGAGACGAATATTACAACCCCAATCTGACACTTGTAGCAGAGGATTTTGGGCTGAAAGTTTTCGAAGATGATCCGAGAAAGGCGATATAACAAAATATAGAAGATAGAAGTCAGAAATCAGGATTTGGGAGCTTGTCCAAGTGCATGCATTAATATGCGAGACTTGGACCATAAATATCAAAGGACAAATAACAAATATCAACCAAACTCCAAATGACATACCAAAATTCCAGAAAATCATGCCGGATATTCAATCCATTGCGTGAATCACAAATATGACCTGGAGGATAGAACGCTAAAGTTTGCCGGAAACATTAA
>JACQRL010000085.1 GCA_016206485.1 Planctomycetota bacterium
ATCTGAATCATAACATGTCTCTCGTTCTTTTCAACGGCAGGAGAAAAATCCGGATAGCATAAGCGCCCCTTTTGGGGGCGCGAATGCGGAACATCCTATCTGGCTCGGGATCGTAAACGATGTGAGAACCTGTTTTGCAGTGCGATAACTATATGTCCCCGTTGTTACTCACCATCTTTACTGTCGCTCTCGTCACACATTATCGCACCCCTTTTATCGATATCCGACAAGATAGCGCCAAGAGATTCCCATGAGACATCTTTCACAATCTCATATTCAAATGAACGAAGATGATCTTCCTTCTCAATAATTTCTTGAAGGTATGCATGAATGGGCTCGGGGTTGTCCATGTACATCATCAAATCGCGAACCCCTCCATAGGTCAATCTTCCGATCCAATGAATGCGCGCAAGAGTTCGAAACCTTTTGGTATGTATTAGGAAATCTTCAAATCTATTCAATATCTCTGACTCCTTATCCGTCGGGCCTCCGACCCCATTATCTTTTTCCATTTTGACCGTTATATTCAATAACCACGGGACTTCAGTTTTATAGGGATAGTCCCTATACGCAGTGTCAACACTCCCAACAATTGGCGTAGCAACATCGTCCCGCTGTATGACAAACGTAACAAGGTTTGATTTTGGAAATCGTTCTCCTTTTTTTTGAAAGATATTCTTGATCAATCCCATAAAACATCTGGCTATTTACTTGAAGATCTTTTGAGAATATCGAGCGTTGCTTGAACCGACGGATTTTCCGTGTGATCAAATGATGTCTTTCCAGGGTACTCTTCCATAACTTTTGAAATGCATTCATCACCCCATGATGGTGAAAGTACTTTTACGCCCTCAAAATCAAGGATGATTTCTTCGTCTGATTCTTTTGGCAGAATATATGCCCGCGCTGATAAATATGCTTCTTTCCCTGCCGGGCGGGATGTGAGAATATCTCCGAATTTTTTTATCTCAATTCTCATAGTTAAAAAAATAAAATGGCGAGCACGCCATGAAGCGCTTGCGCATCACTTTCGCGCAACTCATTCGCCTTCTGAATTCGCACATCTTTCATGTCCATATATTGTTTTGATCATAGCAAAGAAGTATGAAATTGGGAAGAATTCAGAAATACAAAAGGCCCCAAAGGGGCCGATTGTGCTCGATATACTACTTGGCTCCGCAGACTACCTGTTTACAGAACTGCACAGCATCTACCAAAGACAATCAAGGGAATGACTGCGTTCAATACATGCCATTTCTAGCGCTTCCTGTCCGTACCTAATAACGTAACTAATAAGAGCTTTTTGCTTGCATGTCATTATATCGCTCTACGATCTCCCGCTGGTCCTGATTTGCTTCACGAGTAACCTCAAGCAGGAGCTTCTCTTTATCCTCCCTTGATGCCTCGCGGAAAAAAGTAGAAAAATCGCTATCACTCTCCTCCCTCTTTCGCCCTTTTAATGTATGAAATAATTTCTTTATCATAGAATAATTCTACTCAATTCATCTGTAGTATAGACTTTTGAGATATGATCGTCAACCTTTTGGATATCTGAGAAAATCTGCTCAATGTTCCGATCAAAATCTTTTATAATCAAGTTCAGCTCTACCTGATCCTTGAATACTTGCTTTACATTATTTACATTGACATGTGCCTGAATGAAACTGTTAATGAATACCTCGCGGGAAACATACCGATGTTCAATTGCTTCCCTCTTTTTCGTTAGGTCCCATGCCACTTCCGGCTCTTGGTAGATATAATAGATTTCGCAGATTCTATTGTGTTTCAATGATCGAGCGACGTTATTCTGTGCATCGGCATACGCAAACGTTGCATCAAGAATAACATTGATATTATGGTCAAGAACATAATCATAGAGAATGTTCACGCCTTTGTTCGCTGCGTCTTGAAAGAGGTATGAGTTTGCGCCCGTGTATCCTGGGATCAATTCCCGAATTTCATCGGCATCAATACGGATGGGCTTATTGTCAAATCTCTCGATGAGCCGTTTTGATATCTCTGTCTTTCCTGCTCCCGGCGAGCCGGCCATAAAAAGCGACACGGGATGTGCCTCTTTCAAACATATTTTGGGATTCGCAAATGTTTCAATGAGCAGGTTTGTATGCTGTTTGATAAAAAGTTTTGCCTGCTCTGATTGGTGTTTCTCTTCCTCTGTCATTGTTTCATTGTATCACAACAAAATCTACATGCTACTATATTGAATTCCGGCGGGGAAAAATCCGGATACGAAAAAGCCCCTGAAGGGGGCGATTCCGTTTTGTATCCTATCTGGCTCTCTGTCGTAGACGACGTGAGAACTTGTTTGACTGGCGTATAAGTTACACTACTCCGCTTTTCCGTATAACTCTTTATAAGTAAGGCCCCTTTCCCCTTTCCTACGGAAGTACGGTGAAAATCAATGGCTCTGGATTTTTCTGATCTATGACAAGTAGCGTGTCACTGTTGGGCGCGAGATACAATGAAAGTACATCGTTTGAGGTCTCAACCGGCACGAGTTCCCATTTTTCCTCAGATCGAGTCAAGTCACTTACTTGGTGCATTTGCACTGTGCTTCCATTCAATCTGACTGCAACTCGTTTACCTACTGGCGTATAGAGTTTATATTGCCAACGCGCTCCGTCGTCCCATGTCCGGCGTCGGATAACCAAGTCGTGAACATCTGTTTGCACAGGCTCATGGTAAGGCATCCTTG
The DNA here is from genome assembly GCA_016206485.1 of Planctomycetota bacterium. Lineage (GTDB taxonomy): Bacteria > Planctomycetota > MHYJ01 > JACQRL01 > SBBU01 > JACQRL01. The sequence continues at coordinate 2,714 of JACQRL010000085.1, forward strand.
CAAGGAAAAATGCCAGATAGTCGTTCGTAGTGAATTGCCGTTCCGCCGTTATGGTAAGCTGGCCTGTTTCTTGGTCTGTACCGTGAGCTTGTAAGACATACGTCTGATTCGGCATCAATCCCGCAACCATAGAAGGAATCGAAAAACGCTTTTGACCTGGCTCATGGGTAAACTTCATACCAAAAAGCAATTCACTCGTGTTTTTTTCTTTGATTGTAATAGCAACGTTTTTCGCTGGAGCGCTAAAAACCATCTCCCCTTTAATACCATTAGGGTCTTTTGTGTCGAGTGCGAGTGATATGACAGAAAAATTCACTGGTGCCGATGACTTCGATGCCGCTGAATCGGCAGGCCCTTTCTTCTTTATATTTTTCGGTGGCGCTACTTTGAAAGTTGAAAATCCAAGCGTTTTTCCTATTCCGTATTTTTTATAGCCCTTCGATATCCAAGACGGGAATCCAGCACTGTCCTGGATAGATCCACCTCCAAAGTAGTAGCGGTTATTTTCTCCAAGGTAGGTATATCCTATTTCGCTGTTGGAGCTTTTAAGAGTATTTTTATTTTTTGTTGTTTTCTTCTTCGACAGAGCAGAAACTGAAAGCACGTCTACCTTCTGACCCGTCAAATCAGCCTCAAAACCCTTACCTCCATTTGTGGTGATAAGGAACATAGTGCTTCCAACCTTTTCCACGGAAATTCTTTTGCCAGATTGCGGCTTTAGTGTAAAACCAAACTCTTTATTCCTGTATGACTGCACCATGGCAGCATAGACGGGAGCTGTCACAGAAAATCCCGCACATACTGCCAGCATCAGCAATGAGACAATAATTCTATTCATAAGACATGTTCGATACCTTTACCTCATCCTTTGTCCTTTTTATAATTCCAAACCTATCATAATCATGCCCCGATTTCAATTCTTTTTTGAATTCCGGCGAAAAATCCGGATAGCATAAGCGCTCCGATGACTATCGGAGCGCGAATGCGTTGTATCCTGTCTGGCTCCGGAACTGAAAGTACATTCAAAATCATTTACATGGTAGATAGTATACGATCAATTCATTTTTGATACAATAAATAAGATCTGCTATCCAAAAAAATGACTCTCAAACAATCAAAATATAATTTTGGCGACTTCGACATTCAAAACATCGATGGCGTCTTGTACGCCTTTTTTATCAAAAAACCTCTTCGATCCCCACCTTCTAAACCAAATCGATATAGCATTATAAAAAGCATCGATGGGACTCACTGGAAGGAAGTCAGTGATGCCGTTTTACCAATTCGCGATTCATGGGAGGAAACAATTTGGGCAAGCACACTTTCACACCAACGCGGAAAGCATGTCATTTACTACACCGGGGCCACAAAAATGGGTGGAGCAGATGGCTGCTCTATCGGAAAGGCCTATTCGAAAGATCCGGTCCATTGGGAAAAAGATAAAGACAATCCTGTTTTTCGGTTTAATGCAAAAACCTCCTATTATTCTTCCGAATCAAGACTCGCCTTTCGGGATCCATTCTATTTCGTCTATCGGGGGAAACGTTATCTATTATTTTGTGCTAAAGACAAACTAAAGTCCCGCCACCAACAGGGTTTTGAAAATGAATACCGCTATTAATACTATCTCTTGCCGATTTTGGCGTCACGCATTGCCATGAAACCATGTTGTACTCAATTAGAATACCAACACCTTATCACTTTCCTCAACTATCTTAAGTAAGTCAGTCATAGTCGAGATCGGACAGACCCCAGCATCCGTTTTACCGCGAATTTCCAAGCAGGTGCCACACGCGTAGAGAACTCCCTTCAATTCCTTAAATTGGGTGACTTTTGCAGAGATATCAAAATGTTCCGTGTCGGAAATGGTGTCGAGCTCTGCACCCTCGCTCATCAAAAAGATGGTTACTTCATGATTCGCCTTTAGCGATGCAATACCGAAGCGGAAGGTGTTCCAGACATGTTCGGGTTTGTCAGACTGCAAGATAATGCCGATTTTCATAAACGCATTAGTTTAAATCTTTTTTCTTTTCGTCAAATTCCTTTTTGTCGATCTCGCCTTTGGCGTATCGCTCTCGCAAGATCTCCAGCGCGGATCTCTCGCGAGTATGCGAGTTGCGGGACTGACTCATGAGCCATTTGATAAGCGCGATAATGCCGACGATTATCAAGACCCACCAGAGGATCATAAATATCCAACCGAAGCCGCCAAAGGGCCCGAATCCAAAATTCATCATATTGTTTATTGAATTATTATTATCAGAAGAAGACGACCATCCTCCCCACAT
>JACQRL010000094.1 GCA_016206485.1 Planctomycetota bacterium
ATTCTTATCTGTAGAAATCGTCTCAATATTCTTTCCAGTAGATAAAGTCAATTCCTTTTCGTTATTACTGATATTTGAGTTATTTTTATGAACTGCAAAAATGTATATACTCAAGGAAAGAACTACAACAAAAACTGAAATTATATAAGGCAGCCGGCTTCGCTGGACACGTTTTATCGCCTTATAAACTGCACCGCAGGCAAGACAAACCTTATGTTGATTTACAACAGAGATATCTCTGGATTTGCAAAACACGCAATGATTTTGCATTCAATAATACTATAAAATCCAAAAGATTGCTATGCAAGTTTTTTTTGGTATATATGGGTTTTAAATGGGGAGATGGCAGAGCGGCTTAATGCGGCGGCTTGCTAAGCCGTTGTCCCGCGTAAAGTGGGACCCAGGGTTCAAATCCCTGTCTCCCCGTTTTCGATGCACAATATACACTGTATATTGCACAATGTTCACTATAATTTAGAATTCAGTGAAATATGGAAATTAAGGATTTAAAGGAGTTTCTGGTCGAAAATAAGCTAATAAACAAGAAAATTGCCAATCAATTGGCAGGATATGAACCAAATGACATACTTGATAATCTAATCAAAAGCGGATATCTTAACGAGGATAGGTTCTTGGAAATATTGGCAAAGGAATACAATCTGGACCCTATGAACCTATTGGACGTAATTTTGCCCGACAATTTAATCAAAAAGATCCCAAGATATTTGACTGCAAAATATTTGTTCATACCTATACATTATTCAAACGAGATCCTGACCATAGCAATCTGTAGCCCAATAGGATTGATGGTAGTGGAAGAGCTGCAGATTTTGTTAAACTGCAGAGTTAAGCTTGTGGTGGCAAAATACAGCCAAGTAAGCAAACTTCTAAAAGATTTCTTCAAAGATGAGGAAGCAAAGTCACTTGGCAGAGCAATATATAACAATCCGAATATAAATAAGATACTTGCTCATCTGCTGGTAGAACGTGGAATCATAACAGAAGAAGAACTCATCAACAAGGCAAGAGAATTTACTTCTCAGTAAAACAAACCTAGCGTGCTGGACAAAACCGCAAATCAGCCGACTCTCGAGAATGTCCGTTCTCGGAAGTACAAGATTGGAGCTAACGCAACAAGCAACAATACCGTTTAATGCCGTTTTTTGTTAAAATTCATCTATATCCAGTTACCATAGAGTACCTTTACAAATGAAAGTTCTTGCTATCGGTAACAACTGGTTAGGAGATGCGGTTATGTCTCTACCCTCTCTATATGCGATCAGAAGAACTCTAAATGCCACAATATGGGTAATAACAAATTCCTACTTGAAAGATGTTTATAGCCTTTTCGACTGGATAAACAAAACTGCCATAAAACAGGAAGGGTTAATAAAAAAAGAGAGATTTGATCACATAATCGTGTTTCCAAGATCATTCAGCTCAGCAATTTTAGCGTTAAGATTTAATTCGAAATCCCGAATAGGGTACACAAACAGCATAAGATCTCTATTTTTTACTCGAAGAATATCCAGAAACGACATAGTTAAGAGGATCCATAGGGTTGACTACTATTTCAAACTCGCCAGCTCATTAGGGGCTTCTCCGCCACCCACCCTACCACCAATCGATAAACTTGATACGAATATCAGCTCATCCGATTACACTAATAAAATAATCCTCTGTCCAGGGGCAAAATATGGAGATGCAAAAATGTGGCCAGCCAGATATTTTACTGAACTAGGAAATTTGATCCTAAAACAGACCGGACTTAACACCATAATAATCGGGACACAAGGTGAATCCAAGCTGTGTGATTCCATTTCCAAAGAAATACCCGATTCAATAAACCTTTGCGGAAAAACTACACTTCACGATCTAATTGCTATCTTTAAAGGTGCTAAAATTCTCATTTCAAATGACACGGGGTCTATGCACCTGGCTTCGCTGACCAAAATTCCAATTTTGGCAATCTTCGGCTCAACCAATCCATTATTAACATCACCATTCAGACAAGAAAATGTAAATATAATAAAAGAAGAGATTGAATGCTCTCCATGCCAAAAAAGAATCTGTCCTCTTAAACATCATTTATGCATGGAAAATATTAAACCTCAACAAGTATTTATGAAAGCCCTTTCATTCATTAAATAATGGGAATCTCAGCCACTGTTATATCCTTCAATGAGGAAAAAAATATCGAAAGATGTCTTGAAAGTGTTGTGTGGGCAGATGAAATAATACTTGTTGACTCACATAGTACAGATCGAACAGTCGAATTAGCAAAAAAATACACTAATAATATAATACTTCATGAGTGGGAGGGATACGTAGCGCAAAAAAACTTTGTACTAAATCTCGTAAGCCAAGAGTGGGCAATTCACCTGGATGCAGATGAAAGCCTTTCAAATGAGTTGCAGGAGACAATAAAACAACTGATAAATGAAAACAACGATATTTCAGCCTATGCGTTCAAAAGACATACTTATTATATGGGGCAATGGATCAACCACTGTGGGTGGTATCCTGATTGGAAAGTCAGACTCACAAAAAAAGGAAAAGCCAGATGGAAAGGAAAAGACCCTCATGATGAGCTTACCCTACTCGATCAGCACGATAAATCTGAAAAAATAGCCAAAGGCGACATACTTCACTACAATTACGACTCATTTTCAGAGCATATTCAAACAATAGACAGATTTTCAACTATCGTAATCGGTTATGACAACTCTAAACCGTCACTTTTATCAACCATATTTCATCCTTTCTGCAAATTCCTTGAAGTATACATATACAAAAAAGGGTTTATGGATGGGCTTCCAGGTTTTATAATATCCACAGCAAGTTCTTTTTACGTATTTGCAAAATATGCTAAAAGATGGGAGAAATTTATTAATGGAAAACGCTCAGCAAACTAACAAAAAGTTGAATATTGCCTTCATCATTTACAGGTTTGGGCAAAATGTAGGCGGAGCTGAAAGAGTTGCGCATGAACTCTCAAAAAGAATCATCGCAAGAGGTCATGAACTTCATATATTTTCTTACAGCTTTCACGACGTAACAAATATCACAGCAGTATTCCATACAGTTCCAATAACAAAAAATCCGTATTTTTACAGACGTTACTCATTCGCGTGCAATGTAAGAGATATCCTGAAAGACTACAATTTTGATGTTACACAGAGTTTTGGCAGAACATTTGGCTGTGATATTTATAGATTTGGAAGCGGGATCCATAGCAAGTATCTTGAAACCACAAAAAAAAGCCTGCTTTCAAAAATGTTAGCCAGGGTAAATCCGAAGCACATACTCGAAAACAAACTCGAAAAGGAGAGCATGAAACCAAATTCATTTAAAATACTCGTAGCTGTGTCAAACATAGAAAAGGCAGCGCTCGTGCAAAAATATAATATCCCGGAGAACAAAATAATTGTTGTTCATAACGGAGTCGACACACAAAGATTCCATCCTAGAAATAAAGAACTTTAAAGGGAAAAAATCAGGCGCGAGTTTGGTATAGAAACCTCCTTCAATATTCTGTTCTGCGGATCAGGCTTTCACAGAAAAGGATTGGACCAGACTCTCCATGTACTCAACAACCTCACAAAAAGACATGTTGATACTTCACTTCTCGTGGTTGGAAAAGGAGATATTCAAAAGTTTCAGAGTCTTGCCAGGAAAATGGGAATTTCAAACAGAATATTATTTCTTGGACACAGAATTCACGTTGAAAAATACTATTCAGTATCAGATATATTAGTGCTTCCTACTCTCTTCGACCCTTTCCCAAACACCTGCCTCGAAGCTATGTCAAATGGATTGCCAGTTATAACAACAAAACATACCGGAATCAGCGAAATAATAGATGACGGAAAAGATTCTTTCATAATACCATCAGCGGATAACATACTTCAAATAACCGACATCATAACAAATTTATACAAAAACCGGCCCCTGCTAGATGAGATATCGAATAGTGCACGTTTGAAGGCAGAAAAGTATGACTGGGAATCCGTTACAAATAAATATATAGATATCTACCACAAAATTGCTGATAGCCAAGTTCTTGCCGGCAGATGAACGGCATCGCTATCTGCTCAGGAGGGCTTGATTCAACAGTCTCGCTTTCTTTAGCACTACATAATAAAATCAAAATAAAATTAATCCTCTTTTTTGATTACGGGCAAAAAGCTTTAAAAAACGAGCTTTCCTCCATTACTAAAATTTCCCGGTATTATGCGATCAAGCTGAAAATACTTAAACTTCCATTTCTGAAAGAAATTACGAAAACGGCACTCGTTAATAAAAATCATATAATTCCCAAATTATCCTCATCAGGAGAATTAAATAACGCCGCAATAACAAAAAAAACGGCAGAAATGGTGTGGGTACCCAATAGAAACGGCTTATTTGTTAATATTGCTGCATGCTTTTGCGATACTATGAAAATACATTCTATTATTACAGGTTTTGATAAAGAGGAGGCTAAAACTTTTCCGGACAATTCAAAACTTTTCATAAATAAGATTAATAACGCCCTGTTTCTTTCAACACAACAACACCCGAAAGTCATTTCTTTCACCATAAATATGAACAAAAACCAGATTGTTCACACTGGAAGAAAGCTCAATTCTCCTTTGCATTTAACATGGTCTTGCTATACGAGCAATAAAAAACCGTGTCTTGAATGTGAATCGTGCGCCAGAGCTCAGAGAGCCTTCAGACATAACGATATTATATATAATGGACTCATTAACTAATAATCAGGCATATCTATCAGAGATATTCTCCAGCTATCAAGGGGAGGGTGTATTCACCGGCCTTACACAAGTTTTCCTGCGATTTTCAGTTTGTCATATGCGGTGTTATTATTGCGACACTCCATACGCTCTTACAAAGCAAAAACATGCCAAAATTGAAAGTACCCCATTTTCCAGAGAATTTGAAGAACGCAGAAATCCTTTAAAACTCTCAGACATAGAAAATTACATAACCGCGACCACTGCACAGCATAATTATCATTCAATATCATTTACAGGCGGAGAGCCATTACTGCAATTTGATATTATCAACAAACTTGCAGATTTTATACATAATAAAACCAGATTATATACTTTCCTCGAAACAAGCGGGACTCTCCCTGCCCTGCTTAAACAGGTAATTCATAATATGGACATTGTCTCGCTCGATATAAAACCACCCTCATGCAAAGGAGTCAGATCAAAATGGGAAGAAATAGAAGAATGCGTCGCTTTATCACATGACAAACAGCTTCAGGTCAAAATCGTAATTACCCAGTCTTCACCAACACAAGAAGAGGTGACAAGAATATCTGAACTTATGCTTAAATATCATATCTCTCCCCTGCTGACACCCGTTACAAAGATTAATAATTTGACCGATACTTCTTCAGGAGAAAGACTTATAAAACTAAAACAGCTTTTTTTCAAATCAGGAGTTGAAGCCAACTGTGTTCCTCAACTTCACAGGATTGTAAACTGGCTTTGAAGTTAAGTATTGTCATACCCTGTTATAATGAAGAGGACTCAATCACTCCATTATATAATGAACTAAATTCAGCACTCTCAAAACTAAATCACGACTACGAGATTATTCTCATTAATGATGGCAGTAATGATAAA
>JACQRL010000013.1 GCA_016206485.1 Planctomycetota bacterium
CATTTTTATTATCTTTATCAGACGTAACTCCACCAATTTGATCATCTTTGTTAAGTGACGGTGTGTAGAAAGCCCCTCCATCATCTCCAAGTTTAAAACCTTTCTCTTCGAGCAGTTTTGCCCAAACAGGATCTATCTGAGCCTCTGAAGAATTCTGACATTTACTTACAAATTTAACAAGTCTGTTCCAAACTTCTTTATCATCAAGCCCGGTTTCCTCCAATGCTTCTGCCGCAAAACTTGTATTTGACATATCAGCAACCTTGGACTCCTTAATACCGGACTGAGACGCTTTAAGATCACTATAACCAAACCCGCCTTCAAACATTCCTTCTTTTACCTGCGCTTTCACCAGATATTTTTGAGCTTTTTCAATATCAGCCGCAAACTTTGCACGATCATAATTATTCAATGCCATTACAACGATTGAAGTGCAATAGGACTTAAAGAGTCCCCCCTTTTCTGAAAAACTGCCATCTTCATTCTGGCTCGACAGCAAAAAATTACACGATTTATCCAAAAGATCTTTATTTTCATCTCTCAAAGATGATCCGGCTATAGCATTCAATGCCAATCCCGTAAGTGCAACAGAAGGGATTTTCTTATCACCCATCGTCCTGACAAAGGCGCCGTCCACTGTCATGCTTGTAAGCCATTTTACTCCCTTGCTGATAGATTCATCAACTTGGTTGCGTGTTACCGATTCATGTTTAACATGGATCAAACAACAAATTGCCAGTAAACAAATAACCTTCATTGCTCACTCCTTTCAAAATAATTCTTAAGCGCCGCCTTGTACTTCAATGGAAATTTCAACGACACAACATCGCCGGGTATTTCAATATTCGAATCAGAAGATTCAGAAACGATATTAAGATCTGAGCGCGTTAAATCCAAATTTCTGACATCGCTTTTTACCTTTTCATCTGTGCTCCTTAATAACAGTTCATAACGAAAACCATCGCGTTTTAATAATCCAGAGACTGTTCCTAAACTATCTTTTAGAGATTCTGCAACATATGAGTCTGCGTTCGAATAACCCTTATCAAATCCCGATCTGATTCTGTCCAATTGATCCAAAATATTATCGATTTCGGAAACTTGTTTCAGATTGCGCGCAGATTCCATTACACTGCCCAACTCATTTCTCAAATCTTCAGATTCACCCGGCTTCAGTAAATTCATTAAACGTTCTATATCTTTTATATTCGATTGGACTGATTCAAAACCTCTCCCAATCTGCAAAGAATTTCCGGAAACTTCGGTATGAACTAATCCGGATAAAGCAATATTTACAAGGATCATAAGCACAACAAATCCTATTTCATGAATTATCCTTATCTTTAAAAAACTCGTAGTTTTGTATAAACTGAGTCTGTCCAAAAGCTTATGTATAAATATATTTCCACTCGCATTATTAACAGAATATAAAGTTGTAAGCAGATCTTTAGAATCGCTGACTTTATCACAATGATACAGTATCTTACGATCTTCAATAAACAGAAGAACTGAGACGGAAACAAAGCCTATTGCTGTAACAAAGAAGATATTTGATAGAGGAATAAATATATCTGCTACAAAAAGAATGCCCAGGGCGATTAAATTACATCTTATAACAAGCGATAATTTTGCAAGGATCAATATCAATAATATTTTTCTATTTGACATTTATCAGCCCCTCATCTGACTTGAAAATAATAAACAAGATTTTAGTGCCGCTTTCAGGCACAAGAAAAACATTGCTTATATATCTGTAATTATCCATTGCAATTTTATCTGGCAGGGGGTTGTCAAAAACAGATTCTGCCGTTCTTACAGTCGTTGCAATAAGTCTGGAAAAAAATGAAATAGGAACCTCATAAACCTTATTCCTTAAAGGATCTTCTCTTTTATACACCTTATACTGATAATACCATCCCACTCTATCCATAGTCTTTTCATCGACTGCATCTATCAATAAATCTTCTAATCTGTAAGTAAACTGTTTATTTCCTGCGCGCCACTGAACAAGAATAACCGCCCTCGAATCAGCATCTTCTTTCGACCCTCTTTTAATTCCGCATAATGTAATCGCCAGATCCAAAGATACCATGCTTACATCCAAATCAATCAATGTTTCATGAAGTTTTACACTATTAGATGCAGCAACTTCAATATATCCGCTCTGAAGATTAATTAATCCCTCAACAACAATAGCTTTTTTGTTCTTGCCAAAAATCTCAGCATCACAGACATAACCTCTCGTCTTTGGAATTTTTATACACCCGGACTTCAAGGCGCTTTCAAAATATTCAAAAACAGGGACATCACTTAGCGGTTCTAATACAAACTTTTTTCTATTTTCCAGAAGTTTTTTTCTCAGTTCTTCCGGTACAGGAAACCAGGCATCGCTTCCAATTGTATAATCTTCCCGGTGAAAAGTATGCGCTGTTCTTACAGGGAAAGCATCTGTGTCTTGTATTATATTAACCAGTTTTTCAAAACCTGTCGGTATAAGTATTTCCAGTTCGTTATAACCAACCTTTCCAATCCCGATAAACATGTCGTTTATAAAGAAAACCAGATTTTCACAATCAAGCGCCTCACTATATTTAAACGAATATTTTACAAACTCCGGTTCTGTACTTTCCAGCTGTTTTATCCCTATAACCTGCGCGTTTATGGGCGTTTTCGCAATAAAGATGTTTTTACCGAATGAACCCTGAAATTCTGCCGGTATTTCAATTTCGATTTCCCCGCCAACTGAAACCTTGTGGAACCTGAAATCTCCCTGAATATTTAGATACTTTCTGAGAAGTGAATGCTCCTTGTAAGGAGCCACTTTATAGTACAATCTATTTGAATTCCATACAAAATCAGAGCTCACTAAACTTTCCTGATAAATGATCTCCAGTCTTCTTCTTACGACAGATTCGATATACTTTCTCTCGTCTGCCGAAGGTGTAATCTCGAACTCTACAAAATTGTAATCAGATAATTTCTGAACAACATCGGACAAATTCTTCTGCTCATCTACAGCAACACGGCCAAGCATAATCTTCATTAATATGACAATCAACACACCCGAAATAAGAATATACTTAACCATTATGAGTCTTAATTAGAGGCACCATTGAGCATTTTCAGCTCCAGTTCCTTGAATAGCACTTCAGTAGATCCGTCAATTCCATCCTTTAACAACACCTTGTACTGCTCAGTAAAATCCATTTCACCTTTGTTATCATCCAATACTAAAACGAAATATTTTTTATAATAGTATTCATACCCATCAAGTACCTTTATCTGCTTTATAATGTTCTCAACTGTATCCTGGAGCAGAGAAACTACATTTTTTGCTTTATCCATTTGAATTGAATATGCGCTTATAATATACAGGAAAGTTTCCCGTATAATAACACCATTTATTCTGCTGAAAATATCCTGTATATGATACATATAATCAGAAGTGTTCGGCTGGCCCGGCTTATACTTACCTTCCTGATACATATTTTTCTTAAAAACATCGGCATTATTATATGTTTCAAAAATCTTTTCAAGTGAAGATCTTAAAAAACCATGGGAAGCAGAAAGTATTTTGATGTTTTTATCCAATTCACTTAATAAAGTCATATATTTGTCAGTAAGCTTGCTCCTTGATACTTCATCATCATAAAGCTTTGAATTTTCGGATATTTTTTTCAAATCAAGATAGATTTCATTAAGACGTGATATGTACTGTTCAAACTCCTCACTCAAAATTTCTACAAACTGCTCTGTACATGGAACTAAAATATCAGAATATAAAAGTTTATCCATGTAGATATCGCCCAATTTTTCAATAACGGCTTGCTCTACCTGATCTCCGGAAATCAATTCAAATATCACATTATATAGACTTGGCTGAATGTCTTTCAACTCCACAATTCCCTTTTGAAATGCAATACTTACCTTTTTTATATCAATAACTGGTGTTTTATATCTGGCAAAATATCCATCACCTTCAGTTTTTGCGTAATAATCGAGTATATATTTGAAAATTTTGACTGAAATGACTGCCTGATCAGCTAAATTTGAACTAAGTTCAATAGAAGTACTTGTATTCTGCTTGTTTGTATCGGTTGTCACACCGACAATACGTAAATCAGTATCAACTTTTATCTGAAACTCCTGAAAAATATCCTGTGCAGAATCCACAGCGCTTAGACCATTAATTTCTTCATATTCACTCAGTACCGGAACAGTCGATTTGATCTCTGCAATTTTTCTTAAAAGATTAAAATCAGTATGCTCCAGATAAAGATGAGATGAAAACACACTGCTTCCAAATGACCATTTCATGTCAAAATATGTAGTCAAACCCGTAATATTGCTTAGATGAAAAACTATCTCATTCACACTCTTTTCAAGCTTGCTGGCAAGTTTTGGCCTGAGAGTTATACGCCTTTTATTATCAGGATCAAATAATTGCAAAAAAGATTCCAGAACCGTTTCTTTTTCATTTTTTTTGACATATTCTTCGCTTTCCTTGTTTATCCGGTCGTGAAATAACTCAAAAAGTTTCTTTTTTAAAATATAGAATGTGGACGTGCTGTTCGACTTTAAAAATGCCATGGTCTCAGGAGTTACAAAAACAAGTTTTTTTTGTACTGATTGTTCCGGGTTTGATAACGATTCTTCAAGAGAAGTAATGATTTTATCTATGCTTGCACCTAATTCCTGAATGTTCGTATTTATCTGATTTTCGACTTCACTAATAAAATCGGCGCTAAGTTTCACTTTAAGACCTTCTAACACCTTCAGACTATCAATACCACCCTTCAGAAGCAACGCTTTGATCAAACTCTCATCCAATTTACCATGAATAAACAGATACTCGTCAGTTAAAATCCTGACATCATATTCAGATAGTTCCGATTTGACACTTATCTTACTAGGATCATATTGTATCAATGCTTCTTCCTTTTTTATCATCCCATTCGGCAAAAACCACCGTTGAGACATGTTTTCATTACTGATTTCAAAGTTTTGATAAACTCCACCTCCGGTAAACGAAATCTGCGGAAACATCCTGTCCAGATCCTTGATACCCCATTTGAACACCTTTTTTTGTTTTTCATCCGTTAAAATCAATCCTTCAGCATCACACCACACCCTCGAAATAAGCTCGCCATCACTCTGGTCATACTCTTCCCAACACAACTTCCTTTTGTGATCCACTTCCGCTATATACACAACAGCTTTAGACTCATAAAATTTTCTTGATCTCCAGGAATTCCTCTTTACATCAACAACCGTCAGATACGAAGGCTGTTCCTTTGGTTTATTATCAGACTGATTCAATAAAGTAAAGACAAGAAAGAGACTGGCCAGATGCATAAAATTCTACTTTAGTAAATGACGCTTAAAACACAACTTCTTACATGACAGACAAACCGGTTTATCAGTAAATCAAAGTTCGAAATTATTTAAAATTCAGAACTGGAATAAGAGATAATTTTTACACCTTCGCTGAAAAATATAGAAACATCATCAAATACCGGCGTTGCAAGCAGGACAGATCCGGTATTTGCACCTTTAACCCTGAATACAACCCTATACTTGATTTTTTCTTTCTCTTTCAATTCATAATGCTTAGCTCCCTTCGATTCTACTTCTGTATATGCAGAGTCCTTTCCTGCAAAGACCTCTTTATCTCCGCCACTTTCACCTACAACTATCAAATCTACCCTTACTGCAGCGCCTTCTGTACTTTCAATCCCCTGTTTCAAAACTGTACCGCCTTTAATCTTGCCATTATGCTGTTCCTGAACCGAATAATCTCTGTAATCATACATTACCTCTTCCCCGGTGTCTCTATCCCAATCTTCCCCATACCAAGTCCACTGTACTCCCATAAGCTTGACTCGCTTAGTTTCTTCTTGTTCTTTTTTTCTTCTCGATTCGTCAACCTTGACACGCCCCTCATCTGCCATCTTCCTCTTATTTTCAATCTGATCAAAATTTATAAACGTACTTTCGAATCTGCACTCTTCTCCCTTCGGAACATAATATCTCCCTCTCTTGTACACATCTTTCACGGATCCGGATATCTGATCTACCTGACTCTTTCTCAATCCATCATCCTTCACATTACTCCCATGTACATACAACTCATCAACGGTATAATCACCGCTGTAATTTCTTGGCCACAAACTCTTATCTATATTCCCTTTTATATACCCATTTTTATTAAATGTAAAACCGCTAAACATGCTTTCTCCAATCCTCAAAACATTAGCAACCAAATACTGATTGCCATAATTATTTTCACCTTCGATAACCGCTCCTGCATCCTGCCATGAATTCAGAGAAAATACCGGTCTTCTTCCACCCTTCATCCATAACCTTTGATCTATTTTCGTATTAATGTTAGGTTCATAAGGAACTTTTTTGGTTTCCTCAACCTCCATACCATTAATATATATCTTCATTTCATGTTCTGCTGTATATATTGGAGTTTCTTGATATCCTTTTGAACCCATATTTTGCCCAACCAATTGAGCTCCCGGGAGTACGGTAATAGGTTTCCTGTTAAACTTAATATACCATTGCCATACCACGTGTGACCATCGGTGCGCTTCCAGATAATTTTTTCTTGGAATGATTGCGCTTGTTTTTGGTTTTGAAGCGCTTCCCAAACCATGAGGATGCAGATTGTGATTCAACGTTCCAGTGTTGCAGAAAACCTCAAGATCAACAGCGTGATGCTTGATCCCATCCTTATAACTGGCTCCAGCCGTTGTAGGGCTATCGACCTGATCAACACAGCTGTTGTTGGATGAGCCACCACCTCCTAAAAACCCGCTTATCCAATCATCCATAGAGCCGCCCCATATCTCATAATCATATTTTCCACCGATCATCATAGTTATCATTGCATTGGCAGCCGGTTCATTAGGGTCTATCCTTTCCCAATCATCAAGAGAGCCGGCATTGTTATGCTGATATATTCCTCCAAATAATGATGCCGGTTTTATATTCTTCACTCCCATCCTGCCATTCTGCATATACACACTCTTTTCAAACGGGATCCTGTTATACGTAGTCTTAGGATTACCCACATATCCCATCACTCCATTCTCTGTTAC
>JACQRL010000020.1 GCA_016206485.1 Planctomycetota bacterium
AGGTTCCGGGACCGTGAGCATGATATACGCTATGTTGTGTAAGGCAGAAGGGGCTAGCCGTATATACATGATAGTAAGGTCTGAGGAGAAAAAGAAAATTATCAGGCAAATATTAGGAGAAGATATAATAATTATTGTCAGTCCTGCATATAAGGATTTACCAGTCCATGAAAAGGAGAAAATTGAAGAGAAAATAGTTGATGAGATGCAAGAGAAGACAGACGGTAATTTGTTTGATGATGTAATAGCTGCCTGTCCTGATTCTGACGCCCAGAGGCTGATGTTGAAACTTTATAACCCGTCCGGTTATGCAGTAGGTGCCTGTTTTGGTGGCACTCATGAAAAGGTAGACAGGGTAGACCTTGATATAAATCATTATCGGAGTGCTAAAACCATAGGTACCAGTGGATGTTCTACAAAGACTATGGAGACAGTGCTTCATTGGTTAGAAATAGATAAAATTTCTCTTAAGGGATTCGTATCTCCGATAGAATATAATCTTAGAACAGACCCTAAAGAGTTCTTTACTACCAGAACAAATGGGTTGAAACCCGTTCTTTATCCTTGGAAATAAAATGATATATACCTTTGGTTATTTTTAAAAAGGTAGTAGAAAATTTGTTATGAGAGGATTCTAAAAATGGGAAATGACGATATCGTTGAAAAGGTAAATCTGAACAATACATGGGTTAGCCGCCTTATGCCAGGGGTGGAAATATTTGCTCGCATAAAAGAAATCATGAAGGAGCTTGGGGTGGAAAGGATCGTGATACTGTCGGCTATCGGTAGTCTTCGTGATGTTGTAATGCGCGACTTAAAAGAGGAGATCAAACTACCGGTCGTATTAGCAAAGACAAACAGTATAAA
This sequence comes from Planctomycetota bacterium, assembly GCA_016206485.1. Taxonomy (GTDB): domain Bacteria; phylum Planctomycetota; class MHYJ01; order JACQRL01; family SBBU01; genus JACQRL01. The sequence continues at coordinate 868 of JACQRL010000020.1, forward strand.
GGCAAAGGGGCCTTTTGAGCTCCTTTCTATGGAAGGAACGGTTGTTCCTTTTGGAAAGGAAGCAGGCATACACCTCCATGTCATGATAGGGGCATCTGATGGAAGGGTTATAGGCGGACATCTTTTTTCAGCCACTTGTTTTACAACTGTAGAGATTATATTTTCAGAACTTAAAAACAGTCGCGTGGTAAAAGTTAAAAATGAAGATACAGGACTTAATGAAATGACGTTGATGTAAAAGTGTATATAAATGTTATTATAGAGGTGACCTCATCCAAAAAATCTTTTTGGAGCGAGAAAAAACCTGATTAAAGTCCTGTGATTTGGAGACAATATGGGTAAAGTGCGATTTGGTATAATAGGTGTTGGAGGTATAGCTAAAATAATGCACATAGAAGCCATAAAAAATATTCAGGATGCGGAACTTGTTGCAGTTGCTGATATTAACGAAGTTACTGCAAGAAAAATTGGCGGAGAATGTGGCGTTGATTGGTACACAGATTATAGAGACCTTATAAGTAGAAAAGATATAGACGCGATAGATATATGTACACCCCACTCTCTTCATCCACCTATTGCGATAGATTCAATGAAAACAGGTAAACATGTCCTTACAGAAAAACCTATCGCTTCTACTGTAAGTGATGCAGACCGAATGGTAATAGAATCAAAAAAATGCGGCGTAATCCTAGGTGTTGTATATCAAAATAGAACCGTTGCAAAATATCTAAAGGCCAAAGAAATGATTAAGGATGGTAGGATTGGGAATATCCATCGTGCTGAATTAACATTTACTTCCTTAAGGACACAGGCATATTACGATAGTTCACCTTGGAGAGGCACATGGAATAATGAAGGAGGAGGTGTCCTTGTAAATCAGGCACCGCATTCTTTAGATATTTTTCAATTTCTTGTTGGTATGCCTATTGAAATATATGGATTTATTGATACTATAAAACACAGAATTGAAGTGGAAGATATAGCGAGTGCTATTCTGCGATTCCCAAACGGTGCTCATGGTTTTATACACGTTAATACTGTTGAATCTCCAAGTGTTGATAGAATTGAGATTTGTGGTGATAATGGTAAACTTATATTAAATAATAAACTTTTATTTGGACGACCTAAGATCCCATTAAGTGAGTTCATTTCTATGACAAAAGAAACTTGGAAATTTCCAGAATGCGAATGGAAAGAAATTGAAATATCACAACAGGAAGAGGGGCACAAGGCTGTTATACAGGATTTTGTAAATGCCATTTTAACACATGGCAAACCTATGGTTACAGGTGAGGAAGGATTAAAATCAGTAGAAATCGCTAATGCGATAATTCTCTCAGGAAAGAAAAAGAAGGTGGTGACTCTCCCCATTGATAGGATTGAATATGTCCATTTACTTGAAGAAATGTGTTCTTCAGATATAGGAAAGTATAACCTGAAAAAGTGTATAAAAAATGCCTAATCGTTTACGTTTGCTTATTTAAAGTGAATTTATTATGAATTCGCTCGAACGGGTGAGACGCATGCTTAATGGTCAGATGGTGGACTTTATACCTGTATGTCCAATTGTACATAATGCTCTGGCAAAATTGGAAGGTATAAGTTTCAAAGAATATTATACTAGAGCTGAAGTTATGGCCTCTGTTATAATATCTGGCTACAAACGTTTTTGTTATGATGGGGTACAATTGTCTTTAGGCGTTGCTTGTGAGGCAGAGGCGATTGGTTGTGAGATTGTTCAATCCGAAGACACAATGCCTGTAGTGAAGATGCCGATACTTTTAGAAGATGATAAGATAGATAGACTTTCTATCCCAGATTTTCAACGAGATGGGCGGATGCCTATGTTTGTCGAAGCTGTCCGTCAAACTGTTGAAGCAATCGGAAAGGATGCTTGGGTGATAGCGACCATACGTGGTCCTCTTTTAATAGCTAGCCAGCTACGGGGTACAGAGGCTATACTTGTTGACTTAGTAGAACGTCCTCAGTGGGTACAAAAGTTATTTAAGTATACAACCATGGTAGGAATGACTTTTGGTGCAGCACTGGTAAAAACTGGTGCTCATGCTATTTCTATTGGAGAAGCTATCTGTTCACCAGACTTGATATCTCCGGTGATGTATCGACGGTTTATTGCGCCATGGCATAAACAGCTGATATATGAGCTTCATCGTGTAGGATGTGAGACAGTAATTATGCATATTTGTGGTAATTCGCTACCGATAATCTCTGACGTTGTAAAAACAGGCATAGATGTTCTAGATATTGATGCAGCTGTTGCTCCTTGTGAGGCTAACCATGCATCTGAAGGCAAAATTGCATTTCGCGGCAACCTCAATCCTACCAAGACGCTCTTTCGTGGGAATCCCGAGATAGTAGAAGAAAAATGTAGGCGTTTAATAACTGATATTCAATTGGGTTTGTATGATGGCAGGTTTATCCTTAGCTCTGGTTGTGACATACCACCAGGGACTCCAGCAGAGAATATCGCAGCAATGGTTAGGGCTTCACGAAGTTTACTTCTTTGAAAACAATTTACTGTAGTTTAGAAAAATATTCGGAAAACTTACCTTCCAAACTTCCAGAGATATTTCCCTTGTAAAAACACCGACGATGGAAATAGTCCGAGAAACAGCGGCGTAAAAAAAGATTATCGCTAATGAGTCTAATATTGGATATTTAGCGAGGAGAAGAGTCACCAAAATGGACCTCTAAAACAGAAAAACAGAAATCATACTAAAAATTAATATGGGGATGATATAATTTTTGTCCAAGGTGATGTAAAATCTGTTACAACGCAAATGCCTCCCATTTCTAAATGTGCTTGACATCCCACTTCTAAATTATTGACAATTTTATAAAAAGATGTTATTATAAAAACCATAATGAAAGATTACCTAAGGAAAGGTCTGTTCCTCTTTATCATTTCCATGTGTGGTCTTTGTCCCGCCTGGGCTGGGGATGAGCCGGGGATTACTCATGCAAGGGCGGGTTTTAGTATGCGCCCCAGAATGAATGCGTGGTCCGGGGGGACAGTCCACTTATCCAATCCCTCTGAGCAAGGCAAAGAAGTTGAAGTTGCAATCCAGAGTTCTACTCCCAAGGCCGGTGCAGAAAAGTTTTTTTACCGGCGTCCTGTTTATTTACCACCTCAGAGCAAAAGGCAGGAGAGATTCTATGCCCTCCTTGGTAACCTTACGAATTTTGAAGTAGAACTTTACCAGAAAGGTATCAGGATTGGGAGAGATACCTTCCCGGTTAAAGGCATAGAATCAAATGTGCCTGTATTTCTTATAATTGATGAAGTGCAGGGTTCCTATTC
>JACQRL010000086.1 GCA_016206485.1 Planctomycetota bacterium
ATCTTATTTCGTTCAGGACAATTCCATTCGATTTGAATTCGCTGCTGTCTGAACTGAAAAATTCATTGGTCGAAAGCGACTCGAAACGTGTATATTCTGAGATACTCATTTCTGAGATAATAAGGTTCACATCAATTTACCAGGATATAGAAGTTGGGAGTTTTCTGGTTCTCTGTCCAGATGGGGAGGACCTGGTGGGTTCACTCATAGAGAAAGCATTGAATCTGAAAAAGACGGAGTTAAACCTCTCCAATATTCAGAATAAAACGCAGGCTCCTTTCAGTGAGTTAATATCTTCATTTGGGTTGGCACTTCGAGGATTAACTAAAACCCAGATAAGCATGAATTTCATTAAGGATCAATTCGCTCACAAGGAAAAAACCCTTGTGATAAAAAATGCCTTAACTTTTACACTCCAATTGTTGATTGTTCTTGTGTGTTTTTATTCTCTTAAGTTGTATTTTTATGACTACAAGGTCCTAAGCGATGCAGTAGAAAATGAAAATAGTGGGATTTATGAAAGACAGAAAAAATTGGTCCGTGACTTTGCAAAGGAGTTCAATATAAGAGATGTTAAAATCGATAAGATTTCGCGTGAGGAATACCAGCAGTACTTTGATGAACTTGTTACTCAGCAGAATAATAAATATGGAGTAGGTTATCCGATTGAAATAGATATTTTTCCTGTTCTGACAAAACTATATACAGCAATGAATGAGTTTTATTCAGTGAATCAGGCGACTTCTGTAGCTTCTCCTATGGATATATTGCGCATCGAACGCCTTTACCTAGATATTGAGGGTGCTGACAAGGACAAAATAAAAGTCGTGCTTGTTTATTATGTTACTGATGAGTCTTATGGAACCAGATTCGACGGGCTTATCAAGAAACATCTGCAATCAGAATTTACTAAGTCTGAGGATGGCAACAAAAAAGATGGATGGGTTAAATTGCATCGTGAAATAAATGTAATTAAAAAGAAGGAAGGATTATGAACGGAGTAGAAAAAAAACAGGATAACTTTTTGCAGGTGTTGTTTGTAATCTGTGGTGTGTGCTTTCTGGGTATGATTGTTATGTGGTATTTTGTATCTTCACTTGAGGATAGCCTTAATAATGAAATATCAGTGCATAATACAATGACTCAGGATTACGAAAAAATAAGGCGTTTGAGCAAGAAAAACCCTAATGTTGATAAGATTACAAAAACAGATTTAAAAGATACGGTTCAAAAATATCTGCCTTCTCAATTATCCGGTCTTATGCAGAAAACTGCCGGGCAACCAAGAACTGATTCAACTAATAAATGGCAGGAACATTCTTATAGTTTGAGTTTTAGTGAGGAGAAGAATCAGGTTGAAAAACGTGAACTTTTTGATTTTCTTCGCTCATTGTACGCAAATGCACCTGATATCAAAATTAAAAGCCTACATTTCGATTTCAAGGGCGAGTTCGTGACAAAATTCAGCTCAGATATGCTGCAGTTTCAGAAAATCGAGACTGGAAAACCGAAATAACTATTTAGAAGGTTCTTCCTTTCCTGTTTTTGTTTCAGCTCCCATTCCTACAAGTTTAATAAATGCGTCCCATTTCTTTTCACCTTTTCTTATGTCTACAACGGTTCCATTTTTTAATAATGCATAGATCCCATCCTTTGAAATTTCACCAGGATGATTTGATTCATCGTTTAAAACGATATCACCAGCGATTGGAAAATCGTCTTTGTAGGTAAGTTTATCATTGATGTTTTGAAGTGGTCCGTTATAGCCTGGAACTCTAGTAGGGTTAAATGGACATTTTAATATATCGACGCCATTAATAGTTCCATCTTTTGACTGAAGTTTCCCTGTGTTAAAAAGCCTGGTGAAAAAATGCATGCCGACAGGATCAGGTTCAAGACCGCCATCTCCAGGATAAGGCATGGAAAAAGGAGGGTCTGACTGATAAAGGGTCAGTTGTCCGTTAATTTTTGTCAGGTTATTTTTACATCCCAGTTTTTTTGCCTCAGCTGTTCCACCCGTTACGTTGCTTATAAGCACAACCATCAAAATAGATAAAATTGTTATCACAACGAGAAGTTCAATCAGTGTAAACCCTTTTTTCATATATCCTCCATTAAACAAATTATATTATATTTGGTGGGGTTATGGAGAGCAAGCAAATTCAATTAATTCTAAGGGTTTTAGCTCTTCTGCCCTTCTTCCATCTTTCGATAAGCACTTTCTACGAGAAGAAAATAGGAACTTTAATCTATCGTAAGTTTGTCGGACATTCAATTGTTTTTGATTTGGCTTGGGTTTTAAATGGAAGAATGTTGAGTAGATTGATGGTTGAGGATAGAAGGCGTTCGGAGGAAGCTCAATCAATTTTGTAATTTCAAAAAGATATTGCACTATAACTGAAAGTGGTCCATAATGTTTGCCGGATTGCGCAGTCAGCTTCGCAAAAACGTCAGATTGTATTATCAAGAAGAACTGTCTAAAACTGTCCAGATTGCCCCAGAGTCCGATACAAATATCTTTATAAATCGAATATGGAAGTGCTGAAACGACTGTATATAGTTTATTTG
>JACQRL010000087.1 GCA_016206485.1 Planctomycetota bacterium
GCAATTAGAAATTAGAAATTTAGAATTCTAAATGTAATAAGGGAGGTCACATGGATATACCCCAGGTAAAAAGAGATCTTGATGACAGGATGAAAAAAACGATCGAAGTTTTTTCAGAAAAATTAAAAGGGATCAGAACAAGCACTGCGTCGCCGGCGCTTGTCGACGGGATCAAAGTTGACTACTATGGAGCACAATCACCTCTGAAGCAGGTTGCGACTATAATGATTCCCGATCCCAGACAGCTTATGATAAAGCCATTCGAACAGACAATGCTCTCGAACATTGAGAAGGCAATTATCGCATCCAACATAGGATTAAATCCTGCCAACGACGGTAAAGTAATAAGGCTTAACATCCCTCCTTTGAGCGAGGAAAGAAGAAACCAACTCGTCGATCAGGTAAAAAAAATGGGAGAAGAAACCAAAGTCTCGCTTAGAAACATAAGACGCGATATTGTGGGAAAGGTCGACGGCATGGAAAAAGAGAAAAAAATCAGCAAAGACATCTGCTTCAAGGAAAAAGATAACATCCAAAAACAGATCGACGCAAACGAAAAAAAAATCGAAGCATTGACCCAGGCGAAAATTAAAGAAATCAAAGAATAAGTAGACAGAAGTCAGGAATCAGGATTCAGGATTCAGATATCAGGAGCCAGAAGTAAGGGATTCAAGATAGCATTATACTGATTATTCATGTATCCGCTTGAAAATTCCTGTGTTCTGACTGCTGTATCCTGTATACTGTGAAAATGAAAATATGTTCGCTAGTTGCCTGTGCAACTGACATTCTTCTTGCGTTAGGTTTACGTAAAAATCTTGTTGGTATAAGTTACGACTGTAAAGTGTCAGGTAAACCTGTCGTGGTTGACTCGATATTCGATTCATCAAAAATGACAAGCGCAGAAATCGACAAAACAGTCAAAGAGACATACAAAAACGGAGGTACAATATTCAGTCTCGATATCGACAAGATCAACAAACTTAAACCGGACATAGTTTTTACACAGGAGCTATGTTATGTATGTGCCCTGACTCCGTCACAGCTCAAAAACTATAATTTCTTCAGAGATGCGAAAATTGAAACAATTGATCCAAAAAATCTTACTGATCTTTTCAAAGTAATTTTACAAGTCGCTGAAAAAACCGGGACTGGAACCCGCGGGATAAAACTCGTTAAAAAGCTCAAAAATGAGTTGGATTCAGTCAAACTCGTAACAAAAAACTCAAAAACCGTAACTACAGCATGTATCGAATGGCTGGATCCGTTGTTCAGCGCCGGGCACTGGATTCCAGAGATGGTCCAAACTGCAGGAGGAAAAAATCTCATCGGTAAAAGAGGAGCCAAATCTGCAGAGTTCCACAAATCCGAGCTCCTTAACAAACAGCCGGAATATATAATAATTACGCCTTGTGGGTTTTCTCTTGAACAAGCAGTACAAGAATATAGAAAGCTTGTCAAGAGCCAACCGTGGTGGGAAAAACTAAAAGCCTTTAAAAATAAAACAATATTCGCAGTAGACTCAGAATATTTTGTCAAGCCCGGCCCAAAGGTTATAGATGGAGTTAATATACTTGCGAGGATCTTTCATCCCGAAAAATTTGATTCGAAGTTCGACCGGTTATTTGTACAATTATAGCAGAGGCTGGTATGGGTATAACTAATATTGAACGAGTGATTAATCACCATGAATGCTAAGAATCCCATGAACCCTTCTAATGCTACAGACCAACAAATTACTGAGTTTTTGAAACAACATCCCACTTGGGAGCTCAAAGAGAGCAAATTCAAAAAGAAATTTCAGTTCAAAAATTTCAGGCACGCTATGCACTTTGTAAACACTGTTGCCTGGCTTGCTGAGGTTCAGTTTCATCATCCTGACATAAAAATTAATTACAATAACGTGACACTTTCTATAACAACACATGATGAAGGAGCTATTACAGACAAAGATTTCAAACTTATCGAGGCTATAGACAAGCTATGAACCTTGTAGAGAAAATTTTCGCAAAACACGCCGGAAAAAAATCTGTTGTCCCCGGAGAGATCATAATGGCAGAATGCGATGTAATCATGGGAAACGATCTCTCTACTTCTCTCTCAATCGATATTTTCAGAGAGAATGGCTTTAAAAAGGTTTTATATCCTGATAAGCTGGCAATCGTCATGAGCCACTTTGTCCCCGCCAAAGATATTATGACAGCAAAATTATGCCAAAAAGTCAGAGACTGGGTAAAACAACATAAAATAAAAAACTATATCGAGGCAGGCAAGGGAGGAATAGAACATGTAGTACTTCCTGATGAAGGTTTTATTAAACCGTGTGATTTGATTGTCGGAGGAGATTCTCACTCAGTAACATATGGAGCTTTCGGCGCGGCCGGAATTGGAATAGGATCAACAGATCTTGTTTTCGCGTGGGTCACGGGAAAACTATGGTTTAAAGTCCCGCCTGTTATAAAAATTATTTATAAAGGCAAAAAAGCCAGATGGGTTTATGCTAAAGATATGATCCTTCTTGCCTTGCGAGAGCTTACAAGCAGCGGAGCGCTTTATAAAGGAATTGAATTTGATGGAGAAGCTGTTGCAGGCCTTGATATAGCCGGAAGGACAACACTTGCTAATATGACGGCAGAGCTTGGCGCAAAGTGTGGAATCATTAAAGCAGACCAAAAGACCATCGATCATTTGAATAAAACAAGGCTTAAAGGAACAAAATTTGACATGAGCTCAGCTGACAGCGATGCCAAATATGAAAAAATAGTAGAATTCGACCTGACAAAAATCGAACCTCAGATTGCGCAACCATATTCTCCGGATAACGTGTGCGATGTTTCTGATCTGAAAAGAGTGAAAGTCAATCAGGTTTATATTGGATCCTGTACCAATGGCAGGGTTGAGGATCTCAGAATAGCCGCTCAGCTTCTGAAAGGCAAAAAAGTCCACAGTGATGTTAGAATGATTGTTACACCTGCAAGCCAGAATGCCTATCTTTCTGCTATTAATGAAGGGCTTGTGCAGATATTTATAGAAGCAGGCGCAGCAGTAAGCACTCCAACGTGCGGGGCATGTCTTGGCGGCTTTATGGGAATAGTCGGACCCAAAGAAGTCTGTGTTTCAACAACAAACAGAAATTATCCGGGAAGAATGGGGGATCGTGAAGCATTAGTGTACCTTGCAAACCCTGCAGTCGCAGCAGCAAGCGCAATCACTGGAAGAATAACTCATCCGGAAGAAATTAACGTACCTGTCACAGTCTAATGAGCAAAACAATAAAAGGAAAGATTTGGAAGTTTAAAGACAATATAAATACAGATGTAATAATACCCGGAAGATATTGCCATCTTACTGACTTAAATGAACTTGCGAAGCATTGTATGGAAGATGATGATCCTGATTTTGCCAAAAAAGTTTCAAGCGGTGATATTCTGTTAGCTGGAGATAATTTTGGTTGCGGTTCGAGTAGAGAGCTCGCTCCAATAACACTTAAAGCGGCAGGTCTCAGCTGCGTGATAGCAAAAAGCTTTGCGAGAATATTTTATAGAAATTCAATCAACATAGGATTTCCCATTGTTGAGTGTACTCAGGCATATGATGATGCGTCAGTCGGAGATACTTTTGAAATAGATTTCAAAAGCGGAACAGTAACAAATACCACAAAAAAGAAGAATTACAAGATTGTTCCTTTTCCGGACTTTATCGAACAGATCGTAAAATCCGGCGGACTTCTGAAGTGTAAAGACCTCCTCTCACAATAATCAAAAACCTCTATTCTCCGATTCCATCAGTCGAACTCAATTCATTATAGTCAATTCTTTGCCCAAGTTTTTCTGCAAGTAAAATAGTAGCAAGCTGAGCGCGGCTCAACGCTTTGGCTAACTCCCGCCTTACCTCTTCCTTCTGCTTATCCTTCAATTGAGTGGCGGGAGTATCAATTCGTTTATCATCCAACAATCCATTTCCGGACCTATTTTTCTTCACTTCTATTTTATCCAGATCTCCCAACACCTCAGCCACTACTGCCAAAGTAGCCGCTGAAATTGTTTTTGCCGAAGAAAGTCCGCCCTTCGATTTAGTCTTGCTTCCCTTTTTCTTCTTACTGCTCTTAACTGATTTATGATCAGAAGTACTGTCGCTTTTAGCGACGTTATACGCTACAAAGGTGAAATTGGCTACATCGATCATCAAGCTTATCCAATCAATACTTATTTTTCTTGGACAGTAGAGTTCAGTCCTTACAGCAACAGCAGTCATGCCTTCATTTGCCTGGTAAACGTCAACAACTAACCTCCAAAAAGCGACCTCCAGAGGCAACCTCTTAGAACGAATTCGTCCATTCGACGCAGAGCGTATTGGGATCTTAAGTTCATTGAATGTGGATAGACTTTTATGCCAGACTGAATCATAGCTTTCTCCCGAAACTAACTGCCCGACTGTTACTGATTTCTCAATAGGCTTATGCACAGCGCATGAGCACAACAAAACCGCAAATATTGGAATAATTATGATCACTTTTTTCATATTATATTAATAACTCCTTTTTCATACTATGGTATTAATCACGTTCTAACGAGATGGGTTTAAATCATTCACAAAATGAGTCAAAAAAAATTTATAACGAAAACCTGTTAAATTATCTTTTCCAGAAGGGTCTTTGATCCCTGAAGAGCTGTCCTTTGAAGGTACAGTGACAGGCCGCGCAGACTGATGCGCTGCTTGCAATAATCGGCTACAATCAGTCGCAGTTTAAGCTGTTATGGAGTCTCGGAGAAACATTGCAAAAGAAAAAAATACAATAGTGAACAAATAATATCGGATCAGTCCTGCCTGCTTATCTCATAATATATTTCCTGTGTACTCACTGATTTCGCCCGGTCGATTATCGGCCTAATCCACTTCTTTTCAGGGAAAAGTTTGTCTGCCATGAGTAATATCTCGCGTGTCATCCAAAATTCAGCCGCGTCCCCCGCTTTAACACCGGATCCTTTGGGAGTTTTTTTCTGCTCCCAAATTTGCCTTCCCCACTCCAGCATCCTGGAAATCTGTTCTCTCACTTCGTCAGGATTCGCAAAAAATTGCTCATCTAAACTATTACGCCGAATTACCCAGTATGCCGTAAGAACATGATGCGCATAAATATGATGATACATAAGCCTTTTTGACGCCGGCTTGTAACAATAGTCGAGACTCACCCCCTCCTGAAGAAGGTCTTTTTTATAGAGTTTTGCGTAATACTCCTTCAAATTTGCGTTATAAATGCCAAGCCTGATCTGCGGTTCAAAACCTACAAGCCCCTTTGACCGCGGGTTTCCTGTTATTAATAATTCTGTAGAATATTCCTTTCCAGCAGTCAGAAATATTTTAATCCGATTTATTGCCTCTTCATGTGAAACTAAATCCGGCCTGACTTCGGAAGCACGCAAAAGCACTATCCCGGCGTACAATCCTGTCAAATTTGAGGCTGCCTGGTGATTACCTCTTTCCCATGGAGTAAGACCCCACCAATCAACAAGTTTGTCCTGAAGAGTAAAACACATATTTACCGCAGCCTCCCGCTCTCTTTTGCCAAAAACCGGCCATACGTTCCATATGGCTCGCAGCATCGAATAAAACTCCCTGTACATTACACTGGGCTGCCCGCCTTTCATGCCACCTTCTCCAAGTGGAGGAGAAAGTCTGCCCCATTCCAAAATGTGCCTAGCAACTATGTCAGCATATTTTTTATCTCCGGTTATAAGATACGCCAAACCCAGATCATCAAGAGATCTGTTATACTCACGCAAAAAACCAAGTTGCATAGATGCTCCTCTCGGAACTTCGTCATAATTCTTCTCGTTTGTAACGTGCTTTCCCGGTTCAATAAGCGGAACTTTAAGGTTAAGCTTTACATTTTTCATTAATTTGTCCCGAAAAAACCCTATAACAGAGTCAGCAGGCAAGTTTTTCATTAGCTTTATTTCTGCCGGAAGGAATCCTATACCGGGATTCAGACTAGCTTCCGTACACTCCTCTTCACTTTGACTGAGATTTGAAACAGACCCAACCGTAACAAGCAATAAAAAACAAAATAGCATGGCGTAATAATATATGCAAAAAAACTGCCGCAATACAACGCAGCTGAAGTCTGCGTAAATTCCGTTTCAGCTATGAGATGCCAAGAGAAGTTTACAATTGAAGCTTTTACATATTCTGTTTAGTACTAGCGTATTCCATCTCATTTTAGTAGTTGAACATTCGTTTAAACCATTACAGGTTTGGTTCTATGCCTTAACGTGGGATTCACATAGAAGTCTCATCCCCACAAATTAAGATGGAACACGGTACTAGCGGGGTAAATATTGTCAGAAATACGCGAAAGCGGTCTTGAAATTATGAAATAATCTTTTCCAGAAGGGTCTTTGACCCCTGCAATGCTGTCCTCTGAAGATACAAAGACAGTCCTCTTAATCCGCCAAGTTCCTGACCTCCGCCTGCTTTTCCGGGACCTCCATGCATCATCTGGGGAAGAACCGCGCCGGAACCAGGAGAATGCTCTGCTATTTTTTCACTGGCCACATGAAGTCTCCCGTTAAAAGGAGCCAAGCCAAAGATTATCTGCTCTGCAAATTCCTTGTCATCAGTATAAATAGATGAAACCAGTCCGCCTGCGCCCAGGTTCGTAAATCTCACAACATCATCTGCATTTCCTGTGTATGGCATAACAGTCTGAACAGGTCCGAAAATCTCCTCATCATGTATTTGTGGAGATTCAGGATTATCAGCCATAAAAAGTACCGGAGAAATAAAGTATCCCCTGCCTTCCTTAACATCAACAAGCTGCCCCCTACCACCATCCCCATAAATTGTCTTAGCGCATGTTTTAAGCCGTTCAACGCCAGCCATGACATTATTCAGCTGCTGCTTTGACACCAGAGGCCCCATTCTCACCTCTCTCAAAGATGGGTTCCCGACCTTCACATTTCTTATTTCATTGGATAAATCCTCTTTCACATCTGAAGCAATCGACTCAGGAACAAAAATTCGTCTGATCGCAGTACATTTCTGTCCCGCCTTCTGCGTCATCTCCTTAGCAACTTCGATCAGAAAGAGTTCATAGGTTTTGGATCCACGTCCTACATTAGGACCCAGAATAGCCGCGTTGAGACTGTCAGCCTCAACATTACATCTGACCGAATTTTTCAATATCATTTTATTATTCTTTAAATCAATAGCGGTCTTACTCGATCCAGTAAATGACAGAACATCCTGACAAGTAAGATGACCAAGAAGATCTCCTGCAGAACCGAAAATAACAGATAACACGCCTTCAGGAAGAATCTTTGATTCAACCAGAATCTGCATCATTCTGAATGCAAGTAAGGCTGTACTTGTTGCCGGCTTCACAACAACCGGCATTCCCGCAAGAACCGCAACCGCCGCTTTCTCGGCAAACCCCCATGCAGGAAAATTGAACGCGTTGATAAGGACTGCCACGCCTGTAAACGGAACAAGTATGTGCTGTCCTACAAACCTTGGATTGCGACCTAACTGCTCCTGCTCTCCATCAACCAGATAAGTACGTTCTCCCAATTTCTTCGCAAGCACCGAATAATATGCAAGAGTTCCGGTTGCTCCATCTATATCAAACTTTGCATCTCCCCTGGTATTTCCTCCATTTGCTACAGAAAGTTCAATAAGCTCCTCTCTGTATTGGTGTAAAATCTTGGAGATTTTATCCAAAAGCTCTCCACGTTGCGTGAATGTAAGTTTTCTTAATGCAGGAGAACCATTTTGCCTTGCATATTCGAGACAAGCCTTAAAGTTAATTCCGTCACTGCTCGTTTCTGCAAGAATCTCCTCTGTAGTTGGATTATAAAGAGGCGATTGAGATCCTTTTCCTTCAATCCATTCTCCACACACAAAACTTTTAAGCTTTTCTGCCATTGTTCGCGCGAAATTTATTTATCGTGTGAAAATTTAACGTAGGCAAATTCGAACGGGTTCCCATTTATACCTCGGAGAGGAGGCGCAATCCATCCCGCAATCTTGCCAAGTTCATAAACGGGTTTCATAAGGGATTGCACATATTTATAATCGCTTTCAGTTGGCAGAAACTTTCCAACGCATTTGTCATATTCTTCTCTGGTCAGAAGATTTCCTTCCGGATCAAATGGCATGTTTCCATAAATACCTTGCGCCCTGTTGAAGCGATCTGAAGGAAGAGTCATCTGATAATGTATTGCCTCATCTTCAAGAACCTTATTCCAACGCTCCAAAACTCTATCACAGTCTTCCATGTAGGAATTTCTCAAAAACAAATTCATTGCTCTTCTGACTGGTATAGTTTGACGCTTCTTATTCCCTTCATTATCGAAAACTTCAATACCCGCGCCATCTTCCAATGCTATATGATCTGTAATGCTTTTATCTTTGGATTCATGCCATCTGCCTTTCAAGCCGTTAGCGAAATAATTCGCAGAGTTGGATGAGTCCTCACTTCCAAATAAATCAAGTGATGAGCTGTACCATTCATTTATATATTTTTGAATTACGTCCAAAGAAATTCCACCATATTTTGTGACATCATCAGTTTTATGCTCTTTCATAAGCTGCGCAGCCCTTTCGATAACCCTCCTTACGCCTGTCTCGCCGACGAACAGATGGTGCGCCTCTTCTGTTAACATAAACTGAGTTGACCTGGCAAGAGGATCAAACGCGCTCTCAGCAAGAGCCCCAAGCTGATACTTTCCATCCCTGTCAGTAAAAGTAGTAAAGCAGAAAAATGCAAGCCAGTCATTTACCGGTTTATTAAATGCTCCAAGCATTCTGGGAGAATCTGAATGGCCAGATCTTCTTGTCAAAAGATCTTCTGCTTCTTCTCTCCCATCTTTACCAAAAAATTTATGGAGCAAATAGACCATGGCCCAGAGATGCCGTCCTTCCTCTACATTAACCTGAAACAAATTCCTCAAATCATAAAGACTTGGGGCTGTCTTCCCCAAAAGTTTCTGCTGTTCTACTGATGCAGGTTCTGTGTCACCCTGCGTAACTATTATTCTCCTCAGTTCTTTCCTGAATGCGCCCGGAATTTCGTTCCAGATAGGTTTACCATAATCATCTCCAAAAGGAATAACCCTCTCCTTTTCCGGAGGAACCAAAAATATTCCCCATTTATAATCTTTCATCTTAACATAATCAAAATGCGCCCAGCCATTCGGCTCTACACTGACAGCTGTTCGAAGATAAATAAGGTCTCCGTCAAATCCCTGTGGACCTGTTTCCTTCCACCACTGTAAAAAGTTTGGTTGCCACTGCTCAAGAGCTCTCTGGAGTTTCGGATCATTTTCCAAATCCACATTGTTTGGGATCTTTTCATACGAAATTGCCATAATTATTCCTCCACAGGTTTCAATCCTGAATACTTAATTCTGTCTTCTGATTTCATGTTCATATTATGTTCTCTTCCAGTCAAACTCCGGAGTTTCAGGTCGACCATACAAACTAAGCGCTCCCTTATCTCCAACAGCATTCGGTCTCTGAAAGATCCAGTTTTGCCATGCTGACAGTCTCCCAAAAATCTTTGTCTCCAATGTCTCAGGTCCTGCAAATCGTAAATTTGCTTCCATTCCTGTGAGTGCATCCGGAGAAAAACTCGCGCGCTCTTCTACAGCAAGCCTGATGTCATCCTCCCAATCTATACCATCAGCTATATAAGTTACTATGCCATACTCGTTTGCATCCTGAGCACTTATTAACTCTCTTTTTTGTGAGATGTTATTCGCATGCTCCGGATTATTAAGAAATCGTGCTTGCAGTCTTGACAAACCGCTTGCGGAAGGCAATAACCCCAGATTCATGTCTGTAAGTGCCACCTTAACACTTTCATCATCAAGCATATAAATCCTGTCACCTGCAAAAGCAATTTCTAACAGGCTTCCTACAAAACAAGATCCTTTATCTACGACAGTGAAAAAACTTTTTGAGGTAACATCAAGCCTCTTAAGTGTTCGTTTTATAAGCAGTATGACTTCTTTAACAAACCAGTTATTCTTATTGTCTGAAAGTTGCTTATCTATACTAAGTACGTTTTCAGTAGATCCGCTTGTACTGATAATTATCAACCCGGTTTCTGGATGATTAAACCTTAAGCGCAACAAACAGTCATCAAGCTCTCGAAACATTTCCAATGGATACCATGAAGATCCAAGTTCTTCAGGCTTTTGTGGAATAGCAGGAACTACGTCTGGTCCCTTGATAAGAAGTTTAGCTGTGTGCTCATATGGTCCAAACGTAAGTGAAACATATTTATATTCTAGACCCTTTTCTGTTTCATTTACTTCAACGGGTTCAAGTTTTATTCCCTTACGATCGAGATGACCATTTAGCGCTATTTCTTTTGCTCGTTGTTTTACTTGTTCATAAAAAGTAGAAGTTGGAAACACTCCATCCACCAAACCCCACTCTTTAGCACGTTTTCCTTTTATTCCCTCAGCCAATGTTACGAATATATCAGCGAGGTCTCTTCTTACCTTTCTTTTGTCTACAACCCGGGTGAGCCCACCTGTTCCGGGTAAAACACCAAGGTATGGAACTTCAGGAAGTGCTACGGCAGATCGCCTGTCATCTACAAGATATATCTCTTTGCACGCAAGCGGCAGCTCATATCCACCACCTGATGCGATCCCATTCAAAGCAGCAATGTATGTCTGACCGCTGTTTTCAGTGGCATCTTCAATATAGAGCCTGGTTTCATTGGTGAACTTACAAAAGTTAACCTTGAAATTATGTGAAGACATTCCGAGCATAAAAATATTTGCTCCGGAGGAAAAAATTCCCTCGATTGCGCTCGTTATAATAACACAAGCAACCTCAGGGGACTCAAACCTCAGCCTGTTGACCGCATCAGCAAGCTCCATGTCGACAGACATATCATATGAATTGAGTTTCAGCTGATACTGATCGCTTAGACCTTTGTTTTCCTGAACATTCAGCTTTATCCATGCAACCGGGCCGTCAATTTCCAGTTTAATGTGCTGATACCTATCAGGATGAGTCTGAAATGTAAGCCTCGGAGACAAATCATGTCTACCCATAGGTATACATAATAGCTTCGTGCGGAGTGAATGCAACATATTTCTTGTATTGTTCAATATATGCAATATATTACACTATTATGAAACCGCAGGAGATAAAACTTCTCGCAAACCTCGCTCACCGAATTAAGGAGCTCAGATTACAAAAAGGTTTCACTGTAAAAGAAGCTGCCGATAAGTCCGGCTTTTCCCTTCGTTTTTACCACTATTTAGAGGCTGGAACAGCAAATGTATCGATAACAAAATTATCCGGTGTAGCCGAAGCCCTTAATATTTCACTCTATGAGCTTTTCAGACAAAATGTACACAACTCCATTGCCCTTCTTGGATTAAGGGGAGGGGGCAAGAGTACGATAGGTCATAAACTTGCCAAGGTACTGAAATGCAAATTTATTGAGCTCGACAACCATATTGAGAGGACTGCAGCGCTGCCGCTTTCAAAGATATTTACACTGCATGGAGAGGATTATTACAGAAAGCTGGAAGGGCAATGCCTCAATAAGATACTCACGAAAAGAGAGAGACAAGTTATTGAGTTGCCGGGCGGGATAATAAAAAATGAGAGCGCTTTTGATCTGGCAAGAAAGCTCTGTACGACTGTATGGCTAAAAGCAAGGCCTGAAGATCATATGAATCGCGTCTATCTTCAGGGTGATACAAGGCCCATGGCAAACAGAAAGAATGCCATGGATGAGCTTAAACAGATTTTGTCTGACAGAGAACCGTTCTATGGTCTTGCAGATATTACTGTAGATACATCCACACATTCAATCAAGGAAACCGTAGAAATTCTAGCAAATGAACTTTCTAAAACAAATAGCAGAAGGAACAGTCTTCAACATTAATGTAAGGGAAAGTACGCAC
>JACQRL010000088.1 GCA_016206485.1 Planctomycetota bacterium
AAAAATTTTCTTAAATCTTTCTAAAAATGTTTACACCATCACAAATAATAATTATATTCAGTTCTAGGCTTACAGCTCGCATATACTGGGTTTAAGGCTTTATACCTTATGGAACACATTGAATACATAATGTCCGGATCCTTCCTTATAGGAGGAGTATTAGTAGGCTATATCTTAGACAAAATCATTATTGCCAAACTCAAGAGAGTAACTGAACAAACATCTTTCGAAGGAGACAACATAATAGTAAATTCTTTATGTGGAGTTACTTTTTTATGGGGCATTCTCGCAGGCATTTACGGGGCGATTTTCTATCTACCCATAAGTCAACACTCCCTAGATATATTGCATAAAATACTTCTTGTTATAACGTTATTCTCAGGAACTCTGGTCTTATCTAGAATAGCAGTTGGACTGTTAGGAACTTATACAAAAAAAATACATGGAACACTTCCTTCAACTAGTATTTTTATAAATATTGCAAGGATTGTTGTATATACGCTTGGTATTTTGGTGATTTTACAATCACTTGGAATATCCATCACTCCATTACTCACTGCCCTTGGAGTTGGAGGTCTTGCCGTTGCCCTTGCCCTTCAGGATACTTTATCCAATCTGTTTTCTGGTCTACACATTCTTGCCTCAAAACAAGTTAGACCTGGAGATTATATCAAACTTGACAGTGGTGAAGAAGGATACGTACTTGACATTACCTGGCGAAACACTGCTATAAAAGCCCTTCCAAATAACTTAATCGTAATACCTAATTCTAAACTTGCTTCAACTATCGTAACCAATTACGACCTTCCTGATAAAGAACTTGCTGTCTTAGTTCAAGTTGGGGTTCATTATAACAGCGACCTTGAAAAGGTAGAACAAGTAACTATAGAAACCGGCCAAGAAGTTATGCGTAAAATTACAGGGGGGGTGCAAGAATTTAATCCGTTTATAAGATACCATACTTTTGGTGAATCCAGCATTAACTTTACTGTTATCCTCCGTGGCAAGGAATTTGTAGATCAATTTTTGATAAAACATGAGTTTATTAAACGACTCAAAAAAAGATATGACCAGGAAAATATCGAAATCCCTTTCCCAATTAGAACCGTATACCTTAAAAAAGAAAATCACAAAACGGAATTGGGCTAATGCTAATTGTTTCAAATAGACTCCCAGTAACTGTTGAATTCAAAAAGGGAAAACTCAGATTTCATGACAGTATTGGGGGGCTTGCCACAGGTTTAAAATCAGTCTTTAATCAGCCTTTATTTCCTCCGCTCAAACAAGGGAAAGTCACCTGGGTAGGATGGCCGGGTATCACTCTCAACAATCCACAGCATAAGCAATTGGAAGAAGTACTTATGAGCAAGCATAATTCATATCCCGTCCGCATCCCATTAAAAAACATCGATAAATTTTACAATGGATTCTGCAATAAAACAATTTGGCCACTCTTTCACTACCAAACTTCATATACCATATTTGAAAAAGAATTCTGGAACAATTATAGATCAGTAAATGAAACATACGCAAATACTGTTGCAGAAATTCTAAAACCAAACGATTTCATTTGGATACATGACTATCATTTAATGCTACTTCCAAAAATGCTTAGAAATAAATTCCCAGACATTACAATAGGGTTTTTTCTGCATATACCCTTTCCAACATTCGAAATATTTAGAATACTTCCAAGTGACTGGCGTGAAGAAATATTAAAAGGAATACTTGGAGCGGATTTAATCGGGTTCCATACCTTTGACTATTCACAATATTTCCTTAGATGCGTTTTACGCATACTTGGACACGATCATAACATGGGAAAAGTTGCAATAGAAAACAGAATCGTGAAAGTTGATGCATTCCCAATGGGAATTGACTTTGATAAATTTAGTTTGGCAAATAATAATCCGGAAGTTAATTTAGAAATTAAACGATTACAATCCTCTCTAAATAAAACAAAGACAATACTTTCATTTGATAGACTAGATTATACAAAAGGGATCTCCAACAGACTCGAAGGATATGAACTATTTTTGGAGCAAAATCCTAAGTTCCATAAAAAAATCGTTTTATTGTTGTTTGTTGCGCCTTCACGAATCGGTGTTGAAAGATATCAAATAATGAAAAAAGAAATTAATGAGCTTGTCGGCAAAATCAATGGAAAATTCGGAAGCATAGAATGGACTCCTATCCTTTATCAGCAGAAACCCTTATCCTTTCATCAATTAGCTGCTCTTTATTCAATAAGTGATATAGCCCTTATAACACCTTTAAGAGATGGAATGAATCTCATTGCAAAGGAATATGTTGCGAGCAGATCTAATAAATCAGGAGTGCTTATATTAAGTGAAATGACAGGTGCTGCTAAGGAACTCGGAGATGCGATTCTAATAAATCCAAACGATAGACACGAAATCTCTAATGCTATAAAAAAAGCCCTGATTATACCGCAGGAAGAACAATCAAAAAGATTAGAAAGAATGCACGCACACCTATCCAAATACAATATAATGCGATGGATGACAGATTTCCTGCAAGGAATCAACTCTATTAAAGAAGACCAAAATAGATTTAAAGCAAAACTTTTATCTGAGAAAATAAAGGCAAATCTTATAAACGAATTCAAAAGTGCAACTAAGAGGATCATATTTCTAGATTATGATGGAACGTTGGTTCCATTTACAATACATCCACATATGGCGAACCCATCAAGTCAATTGATTGATCTTCTTAACAAGCTAGAAAAATCTAAACAAACTAAAGTAGTAATAATATCAGGAAGAACTAGAAACTCTCTCGATGATTGGTTTAAAGGTACTAAGGTAAATTTAGCCGCTGAACACGGAGTATGGATTAAAGATACTTTTACTGATTGGGAGATGATTAAACCTCTCAAAAGTGACTGGAAATCACTTATATTGCCACTAGTTGAAATCTATGTTGACAGACTTCCAGGATCTTTTTTAGAAGAAAAAGAATTCTCAATTGCCTGGCACTTCCGTGCGGCAGATTCAGAAATAGCATCTATAAAAGCTAAAGAATTTACAGATTTTTTTATCAATTTCACAGCAAATATAGACATCCAAATAATCCAGGGGGAAAAAGTAATCGAAATAAGAAATTCCGGAATTAACAAAGGAACAGCGGGTCTCTACTGGTTAACTAAAGAAAATTATGACTTTATTTTATCTATAGGAGATGATTGGACTGATGAAGATCTATTCAACATACTACCTAAATCTGCTTACTCTATAAAAATAGGATTAAATCCAAGCCATGCTAAGTACAATTTGAAAAATCATCTGGAGGTTATCAACCTGCTCGAGGAACTTGTTTTACAACAAACGTGATAGCTACTGTGTTGAATTATATAAATCCACAATCGTAACTACTATACAAGCTGAAGTCTTCGTAATAATTTGCTGCAGGTTGATAATACTGTCATATGTTTATAATCTGATTTCGAATAAATTCAATGTTCCTTCTGTTATGCTTCTGATTGAAACTGGAATCAACTCACCAATCAAGCCTACTCTACTGAACAAAGAATTATGTGATCTTTCGTAAAATTCTTGTAGATCACTGATTACACGGAGAAAACGCCAGATTACTCAGATAAAGAAATATAGCTTGATTCCTATATCTGTGTCATCAATCTCATCAATCGGTAAAATCTGTGGAGGAAATCGCGAAACGTCGCTTATTTACAGATTACTCGACAGAACACCTGTACTCATACACATTAACAAATCCCTTGTTTATACCACCTTCAACAACCCTAATGACTTCATCAGGCTTATTATGCCTCGCCCTGAATTTTGCTATAACTTTAGGTTCACCTGAAATATTCGCGCTTATCTTAAAGTGTTCCGGATAATATACGTCACATCCACTTAGCTGAAAAAAAAGAATATATACGTGCGAGTCTTTTCCAACAGTAGCCATATACTTTAGCTCCATGTTAAACTCTCCACCGTTTTTGATTTTAAATAAATGAGTTTTAAAACCGTCAAAAATTTCAATTTCTAATACCTCAGCCATTTCTGGTGTTAATATTTTCCCATAAAACTTGTGCACTTCATCAGAATGTTCTAAAGTTACATAGGCACAAGACTGCATAATCAGCAACGAAAAAACAAAAGCGATCTTATGCATAAGGCAATACTATCTAGAAAAAGCTTGAGTTACAACCATATAGCTACAATATACCCATATGTATGAAGTATTAACGCTCAAATACAGACCACAAACATTTGATGATATCTGCGGGCAAAAACATCTCGTTTTAACACTTCAAAACGCAATCAAAGAAAACAGGCTGGCAAATGCATACATTTTCGCAGGACCGCGCGGTACCGGGAAAACAACATCTGCAAGAATTCTTGCAAAAATACTCAACTGCCACAGTAGAAAAGAAACCACTCCCTGCCTGAAATGCGAAAGCTGCAGGTTTATACAATCTGGTTCTGATCAGGATGTCATAGAACTCGATGCTGCATCAAACAGAAATGTTGAAGACATACGAAATCTAAGAGAACATGCTTTCTATGTGCCTTTAAGAGGAAAGTTTAAGATATTCATACTCGATGAAGCCCACATGCTTACAAAAGAATCATTTAATACACTTCTAAAAATTCTTGAAGAACCGCCCCCTCACGTAAAATTCATATTTGCTACAACCGAACTGAACAAAATCCCTGAGACGATTTCATCCAGATGCCAAGTATTTGAACTCAAAAATATCAATAACGACGAAATTTACAGCTACCTTTCAAATATATGCGAAAAGGAGAAGTTTGAAGTATCAGAGAAAATCATAAAAAAAATCGTTCAGCTTTCATATGGATCATTAAGAGATTCTATATCCCTTCTCGAACAGCTTATGACATATGCTAAAGAGCCGTCAATAAACGATTTGAACGAACTTGTCGGTCTAACAAAAGAGGAAAATATTTACGACTTGCTCATGTTTATCTGCGAATCAAAAACTGAAGATATTCTGCTCAAACTTAAAACTATCTACTCAACAGGAACCGATATGATGATCTTTACAACCGAAGTATCAAATATCTTAAATGACATGCTGACATTCAAGTTATGTAAAGAAAAGTATGGCGCTCAATTAGATAACAAAATCAAATCTCTATCAGATAAGTTCACCGTTGAACACATTTTGTACTGTATACAACTTTTAATAAACATAAGACGATACCTGCGTGAAAACATAGATCCGGCAGTTATTACCAATTCTTACTTCGTAAAAATGTCTCTTTTCAGCAACACAATCAATGTATTAAATGAGCTTAAATCCATCACTTCCGGAAACGTGAGTGAAAATCAGTCAGACCTCAATATACAAAATGCTCCAATAGCCAAAACTTACAATGAGCAAACCAGAACTGAAGAAAGCAGCTCATATAAGTCATCAGCATCCACTTATGACAGTCAATGGAATAATTTTCTCCTACATGTACAAACAAATATAAACCCTTTGATTAAAAGCGTTCTAAACGTCAGCAAACCACAGGGTATCCAAGGAAATAACTTTATTATCGTCGTCCCTGCAAATTTCAACAACAAACTTTATTCTGATAAGCTTCAAAAAGAATACAAAAGCCAAATAGAGAATGCACTTGAACAGATATACAGACAAAAACTCCAGCTTATCATCGAATTCGAAGAAAAATCTATAAGCCATATTACAGAGGTTGCAGCCGTTAAAAAACAGGTTGATCCGAAAGTTGCTGATATTTTTCAAAAAAAATTTCCCGGATCTACAATAGAAAGGTAAATGTATCCAAAATCTATAGAAAAACTCATCTCTTCGCTAAAGAAATTTCCGGGCATAGGAGAGAGAACAGCAGAAAGGCTTGTCTACTACATTATACATCAGGAAAAGTATGAAACGCTGGAGCTAGCAGATGCAATCAAAACGATTAAAGACACCATAAAAATATGTGATGAATGCTGTACTGTATCGGAACAAAATCCGTGCGAAATATGCGTGAACAAAAAACGTGATAAAAGCACCATCTGTATCGTAGAACAACCGAAAGATCTCTGGGCTATCGAAAAAGCAGCGATTTTTTCAGGATTATACCATGTTCTTCATGGAGCAATTGCTCCACTGGATGGAGTCTATGAAAGAAACCTGACCATTACTAAACTCCTTAACAGACTTCACTCATCCAACGTCAAAGAAACAATTATTGCGACCAACCCTACCATTGAAGGTGAAGCAACATTCTCATTTTTAGTTGACCAGATCAAATCACTCAAAAATGGGGTAAAAATATCAAGAATCGCCCGCGGTATACCTTACGGATATACCCTTGAATATCAAAATCCAGAGACAATCAAAATCGCTATAGAAGCACGTAAAGAAGTCTGATAAATCGGTGCGGTAATTATTTATGAAGAAGGTAAAACTTTTCTACGGTCTTATCCATGCAAGCCAAGTTGAAATTGACACGCACAAAACATTGCTGGAAAACATCCATGGAAAGATCGATTATTCAAGCCCTGCATATCCGTTTAATGTGACAAATTATTATGAAAAAGAAATGGGGACTGATCTCAGCAGAAGTTTTTTTTCCTTTGAAAAACTCATAGAACCTGAAGAAATCATTGCCATCAAACAAAAATCCAAGAGTTACGAAAATCAATTTCTCACGGATGGTAAAAGGTCTGTTAATCTTGACCCCGGATACCTGGATTTTTACAAAATTGTTCTT
This sequence comes from Planctomycetota bacterium, assembly GCA_016206485.1. Classification (GTDB taxonomy): domain Bacteria; phylum Planctomycetota; class MHYJ01; order JACQRL01; family SBBU01; genus JACQRL01. Next base: position 6,738 of record JACQRL010000088.1, read on the forward strand.
CCATCATTCAAGGAGGGAGGCCATAAGTTGTATATAAAAGACGGGATATATCTTGATATCGTTCTTCTGTATGACAAGGGGTGGAAGCCATTCATCTGGACATTTCCAGACTTTAGCAGCGGAAGATATGACACAGATTTCGATAAAATAAGAACATTCTACAAAAAGCAAATCAATTCCCAATCGTAGATCGTGGATCGTAGAACATAGATCTATGAAGACGATTCATAAAAGGTTGAAAGTGTTCTGACAGAGTCTACAATTACTCACCATGTTAAACCTAATACTCACGTTAATTCAGGATAAACCGCAACAACCGGCGCCGCCGTTTGGCCAGCAGCTAATTGCGATGCTTCTGCCAATCATGCTGTGTTTTCTCATTTTCTGGTTCTTACTGATTCGACCACAAAAGAAAGAAGCGCAGAAAAAACAAGAAATGCTGAATTCATTGGAAAAAGACGATCATGTATGGATAGCTCCCGGAATCTATGGCATCATTGAACGAATTAAGGGTGACCAGGTTATCGTAAAAATAGATGAAAGCAACGATGTTAAAATACGTGTTATGAAAAGCGCTATAATCGGCGTTGAGGGAAAAGCGAGTATCGAGAAAAAAGAGGATAACAAGAAAGAGAATCAGATCAGCAAATGACCAGAGATAAAAACACAGTTATATTCATCACTATAATAAGCCTGCTGTGTGCATATTTAGTTCTTCCAATACCTAACAAGCCGCTCGGCGATTCGCTATTAAAAAACATCAAAATTAATCCCGGAATTGATCTTGCAGGTGGCGCAGAAGTAATTTATAGAGTTTATGATCAGGATGATCCTGCAATTGAACTATCGCGTGATGACACACAAAAAGTAGCTGAAATTATCCGTAAGAGAATAGACAGGATTGGATTAAAAGAACCTGTCATAAATGTTCAGGGAAATAACAAGATTCAGATCCAAATTGCCGGGATTGATAAAGAAGAATGGAAAGAATATAAAAACATTATTGAATCAACCGGTGTTCTCGAATGGAAAGAAGTAATAGATCCTGTAACACATGAATCCGAATATAAAGCAGTACAAACCGATCCTAACGTCACCCCACAAGGCATGCAAAGGGTTGAAAATCCATATTATAGCGAAAATGGAGAAGGTGATGATAAATACAAGTACGTGCTCCTAGATAAAAGTCCAATCGTTACAGGTAAGGAAGTTAAAAATGCTTATGTAAGTTTTGGCGGTATTGGTAAAGGTTATGCAGTTGAGTTCATCCTTGGCGGTCCTGCAGTCAAAAAATTCGCTGAAGCTACAAAGAGACTTGCCGGCAAGGGTAAAATAGCAATTCTCCTCGACGGTAGAATACAAAGCAAGCCAAGTGTTTCAGGAGAAATCCCTGGAGGATCAGGTGAGATTGTCGGAAGTTTCACACAAAAACAGGCAGAAGAAACTTCAATCTTTCTTACAACAGGAAGTCTACCTGCTCTGATCGGACGATTCGATCCGGCAACAAAAAAATATATACCAAAACAACCCGAAATGGAAACAGTCGTAGGCCCAACACTCGGTCAAGACGCCATCAAGAAAGGCATGATTGCTTGTATATCAGCATTCATACTAATCTCTGTTTTTATCATAGCTTTCTACAAAACATTCGGAGTTATTGCCGTAGTCGGGCTTGTGCTGAACGTAATTTTCCTGCTGACGATTCTTGAACTCCTGGGCGCAACGCTTACCCTACCGGGTATTGCAGGTATCGCCCTGACTGTTGGTATGGCAGTTGATGCAAACATCCTTATTCTTGAAAGAATGAGGGAGGAAAAGGCGAAAAATAAAACCATTGTACAGGCCTATGAACATGGACACTCGAAGGCCATGACTGCTATCCTTGATTCAAACATCACAACAATCCTTACATCGATGATACTTTATTTCTTCGGCTCAGGCACAGTAAAAGGCTTCGCCACAACATTATTTATAGGAATCATCACAACTCTTTTTTCAGTACTGTATTGCTGTAAGGCATTTACAAAACTCTATGTATACAGCAAAATGGATATGGAGCTCAAATTCATGAGATTCTTTGTAAATCCTAATTTCAACTTCATTAAATACATGAAAAGAGGATTGGCAGTCTCCATAGTATTTGTCATTGCAAGCTTATTTCTAGTAAAGTTAAAAGGAGAAGAAAGTCTCGGTTTTGATTTTACAGGCGGAAGTGTTGTAACATTTCAATTAGTTAATTCTTCGGACATAACCACAGTAAGGGAAAAAATAACTTCAATACCCGGACAGAACAATATACCAAAATATTCCGATGCGCAGGTTCAAATTGTAGCTGATGCAGATGAAAGCCTGCGGGATGTTGCATTGTTATCTAAAACAACTTCAAGGAGATTTCAGATAAGAACATCTAATAATATCGATGAGCTAAAAAATGATCTCATAAAAGTTTTTGGGCTTGTTACGCCATATGAGGAACTTCCTGCAACTTCAGTTCCAGATAATTATAAAATCATAAGAGACAGGCAGGCCGGATTCTGGATACGCCTTAATTTTAACAAGGCAAATTTTGATTTTAATAAAGCAGAGCAGCTGATTATGAACCAAAGCAGGAATCTTCTGACTATGGATAACAACTTTGTTCCTCCAGAACCATATATTCAAATTATTAATGAATCTGGAGGTGAAAATTACCAGAGCATTGCCGTAATGATAACAAAAGAAGATACTGAAAGAGATAATGGCGATATACTGCACAATTTTAAACAGGTCCTGACAAATCTCAGTAATGAACAACAAATCAATCTAGTTCCATATCCTTTCCTGCTTGAAGACACCATCGGGCCAGTTGTTGCTGAAGAAATGAGAAATTCAACGATCTGGGCATTGTTAATTTCATGGATAGTAATTATCATCTATGTGTGGATTAGATTCTTCTCGATCAAATTTGGATTTGCTGCAGTAATAGCTCTTATTCATGATGCCCTACTATCTCTGGCATTTGTCATCTTTTTAGGAATAGTCGTCCCAAAAGCTGCAGGAATCAGCTTTTCTATCACGCTTCCAACTGTTGCAGCACTCATGACGATTATAGGATACTCTGTGAACGATACTATCGTGATTTTTGACAGAATTAGAGAGAATTTGAGGCTTTTCAGGAAACACAGCTTTGCCGATATAGTTAATATGAGCGTGAATCAGACACTATCCAGAACTATCACTACATCATTCGCCACCTGGCTTTCAGTTTTGTGCCTTCTAGTGTTTACTATCAGATCGAGCGGAGGTATATGGGAACTATCATTACCTCTGGTGTTTGGGTTGATTGTTGGAGCTTATTCTACAATTTTTGTTGCCAACCCGCTCATCATTTTATTTAATAAAGGCAATAAGCCTAATGTAAATTAGTTTTTGTAGGGGGAAAACATGTTCGTCCAGAATCTGAATTTCTATCAAAAGTCCAAGGTTTTCATTGCGTGCTCATTGATCGGATTTATTTCCCTTTTAATCTTAATTGACTTACTTATCGGAAAACCAGTGAAAGAACCAACAGATACATCTAGTAATGATAAAACTAATAGACCAGTGGTCATCAGTACAGATAGATCTCCAACACAGACTCTTTTCACAGACGATACTGAAAAACAACTAACTACAAAATCAATAGGAGATCTTCTTAAAGATATTGAAAAAAAGAAAGAAAATCCAGTAGAAACACCAAGAAAAGGCAATACTAGCAGCGAAATTGAAAATACTTCATTCCAACTGCCGCAGGATAATCCAATAGAAACAACACAGTATGTAGTTCAAAGCGGAGATTCATACTGGACAATAGCCAAAAAAGTTTTGGGGAATGGCGGATATTGGAAAGAAGTTGAAAAATTAAACCCTGATATAGATACTGGCAAACTCAAACCAGGAATGAAGATTATTGTTCCTAACAGAGCATCAATGACAAGAGTTAAAAAAGGAGAAACTGATATTACAACTGCGGCAAATGCGAACAACGTTCAACTTAATAGCAATGAGTACATCGTGAAAAGAGGAGACACCCTCTGGAAAATAGCAAAAATGCTGGACAGTGGAAAACCCATAAAAGAAAGGATTGAAATACTAAAGAAAGCAAACAAGGGAAAAATTATAAACAATGATGTAGTTCCGGGAACGAAGCTGGTTCTTAAATAAATTTAAACTTTAAAATTTAAATTTTCAAATTAGCCAAGAAAATCACTTCCTTATAAATATGAAGTCGCCGTCACCCCACCAATAGCCGAACTGTGGAGTCTGCTTATGATTTCTCTTTTTTGCATCTTCTTCTACCTTTAATTTTAATTGCCCGTACAAATCCTTCGCACTTATAAAACCTTTTGAATTCTCAACAAGCTCTATAAATCTTCCGGTGAAAACAGAATGATCGCCAGGACCACCATCTAAAACCTCTTCATCATCTGCTCCTGCGGTCATGACAATCTTCGCGTCCTTATCTTTCAACTGCTTTAAATAATCTCCTTTTCCCGCATCATCTGAATCCTCTTTCTTAATACCGACACCTCTTGTAAGAACTCCGCCGTAACAAGCATCAACGACAACAAACATATGCTTGGAACGAACTCCTCTGGAAATTTCGTCCCTGAATAATTGCATTGATATATTCTTCCAGGTTTCTTTCTTCTCAAAACTTCCATCGTGTGGGACAAGATATCCAAGGGCATTAGAACCCGGATCGAACGTTTTACCGTGGCAGGCAATGTACACAAATACAGCGTCATCTTTCTCGGCGTCCCGGATTTCCCCCTGTAAAACCCTCATGATGTTATCTCTGGTAGCTTCTTCGTCATATAACGTGATTAGCTTTCCAGCTACTACTTTATTCTTTAATAAACTCTCAACCCCCTTTGCATCTCTCACCGCATATTTCAACTCTGGAATTGATGGGTCCTTAAACTTATTTACGCCAATTACAACTGCCCAGACATTTTTGTAGAAATCTTTCAAAATAGGAAATCTGCCTAAATAGCTTACCGTGACCGTCTCACCCTCTCTATTTCCCTTTGTGTCCTCAGCAGTAACAATTATTCTGTTTTGTCCATCCGCAACTTCAACTTCGTCTGAAAAATCATAACGTTTACCATCTGCATTTTTTGTTAGTACAACCTTGCCATTCACTGAAAATTCCAGTTTTTTCACACCCTTATCATCTTTCGCATAACCTTTGATTTTAAGTCTTTTTGAATCGGTGATCGATCCTGTTTCAGGCGCAATAATTGCAACAATGGGAGAGTTGTCTGCCTCAAAAATGACTGTCGGAGCCGTAACATTAGATGAGATATCTGTACCTTCCTTCGTATTCTCTCTCATTTTGGAAGCTTCAAGCCATCCGGTAGCTCCATTTGCAAGGTCTATTTGATAAAAATCACCAAGCCACGATTTTGCCCTGACGACTATGCCTTTTGACAAGTACCCGATAACATCTGTCGTTTTGCTGGCACCGCTGTATAATGGAGCTTTATCTTCATCTACACGTAATTCCCTGTTTATTGTTATAGGTTTCCTCTCGGTAACATTTCCTATAATCAACTCAACATCTTCAGTCTTTTCAATACCAAATTTATCCTCATTAATAGATACTTTAAAACTTACTCTGTCAGCCTGATAAGTCGGTTTTAAAGCCAGATCAAATGACAAAGATACAACTTCTCCAACAGCAACACCAGATACCTCTTTTTTTAAATCCCCAAAAACTTCCAATCCCGTACTATTAGTCAAACCAACAACTTTAACCATAGTCTTTCCAGAACCTGCACCACCTGTGTTTCTAATAGAAATCTGAACCTCAGGGCTTTCAAGTTTCTGCAAAATTCCATCTGAGTTACCTGTTCCTTTATTATTCTGCCCGTCAAAAACCTGCAGTGATATACCAAAATTCGGATGAGTCTGCTGCTTTACACTCAAATCAACAGATACCGGTTCAGGGTAATAGTCATTAAGTTCAAAAAACTTGAAACCAATTCTTACTTTTTTATCTGAAGATCTAAAATCAGTAGGGAAAGTTACATTCTTTGTCAGATCAGTTCCTGATGAGATCTTCCCAAAAAATATAAGCTTCTTATTTACGGTTGAATCAGAGTCAGATTCGCTCACAGCGACCACTTGATAGAGTTCTCCTTTTCCTGAAGTATTATCTACGGTTAAGTTCAAACTTATTGGATCTCCCGCATTTATCGTGTCATTTGAGACCAATTGTATTTTTGCCTTTGGAAAAGGCGCCTTCTCCGGTTTTCCTTCCGACAAATCAATTGAATCACTGTCGGAAGCAAGTAATGCGTAAACTTTGCCTGCCTGATCTCTTCCAAAAACAATAAACTTATTATCAGGATGTATACCCTGAAACATAAGTGTGGATTCCAGCCCTTTTATATTCTCAACGATCAGGGTATTAGCAATATCCCATAGCTTAACATCCCTTTCCCCTGCAGAAACTAGTAATTTGCCATCAGATGAAAAGCTCAATGATTTAACAGGGCTATTATGTCCTGAAAGACTTTTTATTTCCTTTCCTGTTGAAACATCCCAGATCTTTATCAACTTATCGTAACTGCCAGTTGCGACAAGTTTTCCAGTAGGTGAAAATGCAACACTCCAGACAAAGTGCTTATGCCCAGTAAGAACAAAAAGTTCCTTCCCATTTGCAATATCCCAAACTCTTGCAGTATTGTCCAAACCTCCCGATACAAGAAGTTTCCCATCTGGCGAAAATGCAACCGAATACACATTACTGCTATGACCTTCTAAAGTTTTAATCTCCTTCCCTTTGGATAAATCCCACAATCTTATCGTGAGATCTTTACTACCAGAAGCAAGAAATCTGGAGTCAGGAGAAAACACAACAGAATGTATAGATTTAGTGTGCCCTTTCAGCGTTTTAATCAGTTTACCGGTCTTAATTTCAAAGACTAATATTGATTCTTCTGTACTTCCGGCAGCAAGTAAATCTCCGTTTGGTGAAAGTGAAATCGCACAACCCGAGTCAATTGCTCCTTCAAACGAAATAATTTCTTTTCCGGCATCAACATCAAATAACTTAGGACTTGACGAGTCAAGTAACGCTAACTTTTTACCGTCAGGCGAGAAAACCACACAGTTGACAGGCTTTTGGCGATATGCTGACAATTCAGCGCCAGTTTCTACATTCCAGAAAGTCACATTTCCGTCAGGGCTTCCAGCTGCTAATTGCCTTCCATTTGGTGAAAATGAAACTGAGTTCACATTTGTAACAAAAGTTTTTCCCTGAAATGTTCTTAAAAGTGTACATTTAGGAGGTCCCGCTTTTATGTAAGGAGCCTGCTTAATCTCATCCGCAAAATAGCTTATACTTGCTGCTGCTTCGTTTGCCATTTTATCCTTATCAATACCAAGCCTCTTAAAAAAATTGTCAGGAAGTAAAGTAACAACCCATTTCTTAGCAGGAATAAGATCCTGATCAAACAAGTCTTTATCATCTTTAAAGGGGTCTATTTTGGTCAAATCTTTTTTAGGCGGCTTCTCTTTTTTACCTCCTAAAATATCACACCCGACAAAATAAGATAAAAATAAAGATATAATAAAGAGTTTTGTTAATCTTTTCATAATACCCCCTTCGAACTTAACTTATTATTTATGAACAATTGTGAACAACCTTACGACCCTGCTTTTACCAGTAACTTTTTCTAAATTTACTGTGACATCTCCTGTTCCAGGAATAGCTATCGAAATCGTTTCTTTTGTTTCTTTGACACTACTTGAACCTGCTTTCGAAGTAATTTCATCTATAAATTGTTTCACAAGATCTGATCTTTTGGATTGATCACCTTCAGAATTTATTGTTCTTATCTTGCCGGTTAAACCGGAAATTTCATCAACCGAGGCAATCAAAAGAAACTGTTCTACCCCTTTATTATCATCTAGAAAAAAAAGATTCCCTGGTGGAGGCAACAGATATGTCGTATTGGCATTCACACTGTTGGGAATCTCTATGCCTTCGCTTGGTAAAAGCATATTAATATTCCATTGCGAATCGATAAGAATGACATAAACAAAAGCATCTTTAGATGTTTTGAAAACAGTTCTGAATTCATCACCTGAATATAAAACTGCCCCTTCATTGATCTTTTTCCACTTACCCTGTGTTTTGCTGAGAAATGCAGTCTGTAATACAAGTTCACGGGAGGCCTCTGTTACTTCTTCTTCCAAAAAATCATAAGAAAGACTTGTAATGTTGGATGATCCGAGCAAAGCCCCCTCTTTATCGATTAGATAAACGAAAGTTAACTGACCCGCAACAGCATAAAGAAAACCGTCTGAATCAAGCTGTGTTGATAACTGCTGAAGAGTATCTTTATCTCTCTGAAATATCTTTCCAATAGTTACCGCAGTAACTTCCGGCGTAAAAATTTTTATATCAGGAACGTTTGTAAGCTCCGAAAGTAAACTCTGTTTTAGAAGTTCTGTTTCCTTTGTAATCCTGTTATCAGCAGTAGCAAAACTTAGAATTGCAAGGCGTCTTTTCGGCAGCTTGGACAGAGACGGGGAAATCAACCTGACCGTTTCTTTCGAAGCGGCTTCATAGTAAACTTTTATTGCATCGTTACGATCTGCTTTTTTGGTAATATAATGAATTGCCTGTCCTATCTCTTCAATAGCACCTTGATATTTTCCATCAACTACCAACTGTTTAGCAGTTTGTATTCTTGACAGGGCTGAACTTTCCAACAAAAGCGTCATTCTAATCTGAGCATTCTGCGATTCCTTTGATCGAGGAAACTGCTGAACAATGCTCTGATAGATATTTCGTGCCTTATCTATAGCACCTAACTTCTCATGTGCCTGAGCAATCAATAAGTATGCCTCCGCAGGAAGCAATGAAATGAGCGGTTCAAGCTCGGTAATTAATTCATTATATGAGCCATCCCTGAGATATACTCTGGCTGTTTCTATCGCCCTTTGCGGATCGTTATACCAGGCACGCTTAAGTTGCTCTCTTACCTTATTAATTTGTTCGTCGTAATATGGTTTAGCAATAGTCCATTTCGTATAAACATCATACTTTTTTGTGCCATTTTCTTCATATTCAATGACGTGCTTATCAACCTGTTGTAAGCCTATAAGCTGCGATTTCGATGTACTTTCAACAACAGACTGGACAAATTGCTCGTCACTAATCTGATTATCTTTCATAACAGCTTTCATCTTATCAGTAACTACAGAAGAAATATTAGATGCTATAGAGTGAGAAAGTTCAGCCGATGCAAAGCTTCTGGATGATTCTATACCCTCCTCTATTGTGTTAGCATTTGTTTTCATACCTACAATAAACACTTTATCGCCTATGATTTTCATCGGATCGTTTACCCAAGCAGGCGATCCATCCTTTTTAGTAGACTTAGAACTGTCTGAACCGTTTTCTTTGCCACTTCCCCCACATGACTGAATGAGCAGGCAAAATAAGAAAACAAATACAAGATTACGCGAATGTTTCATGTATAAAAAACACCTGCCTCAAAACCAAGACAGGTGTTGTTAAATACTATTCTTCTACTTTTCAGTAGCTATACCTTTTTCAAAATAATTGTTTATTGTGTCATCCAAACGCTTAAATGCTTCGTCAGAATTTTGCTTAATTCTTTGCGCGACAACTGGTTTAACTGCACTTTTGAATTTATTTGCTAATTCCTGCATACCCAGATCCATCTTGCCATACTCATAATAAGTATTTGCCTTTGCATCAATATGGGTATCTATAGTCTGATAGAAAGAAATTACCTGTTGAGTAAATGATTTGCCGGTTACTTCAACAAGCTGCTCATCTAGTGGCTCGCTTGTCATGTCAGACACAGATTTCATGAAATCTTTTCTAAGAGATGCGATCATCGTCTCTATTCTTCCGGCGATCTCTTCTTTTGCCCTTTCTTGCGCGTTTCTCCTGCCCATAGCAGGGTTATTTGTTCCTTTCATAATGCCAACACCCTCAACAACAACTGATTCACCCTTTTTGTATATTCTACCTCCCTTTGTAACCCACCCATCTCTGCCCATTGGATCTTTTATGTCATCTACTTGTTTTTCTCCTCCGCCGCATGAAATCATCATTGACGCCAGTACAATCAGACCAAATCCATTTACGTAATTCTTCATAAATCCTCCTTTAAATCTTAGACAGGTATTATATATCTTTTATATTACATTCAATTTTTTGTACAACTGCCTGCTAATACAAGCTTCACCACAAGTCTACAGAATTACGCGACGTTTCGCGTTTTCTCCACAGATTTCACCGATTGATGAGATTGATGGCACAGATATAGGAATCAAGCTATATTTCTTTATCTGAGTAATCTGGCGCTTTCTCCGTGCAATCAGTGATCTACAAGAATTTTACGAAAGATCACTACGTATTTGATATCTTGATAAGCAGTTCTTTTGTTATGATTTTTATCATATGTTTGCGCCAGGTCATATTTAAATCTGTATTATCCATCGGTTTGCCTGCAGTGTACAATTTATCCTGAATAGCCGTAATTGCCTTCTGGTCAAAACATTTAAATCTCTCATTAAAATCTACCACAACTGGTTTCGAACCGCATCCTGTAAGGACAAATCTTAAATTCCTCACGCCACTATTAACCATAGCAGAACATGCTATTCCTAAAACTGGGAAATCAAACGCGCCTCTTCTCCTAAGTTTCTTGTATAAACATGTTGTTTCAACTGTAGGAACAAATATATCGCTCAAAATCTCTGCTTTATCTATGTTTAAGTAATTCGCCCCATCGTTATTATACACGCTTTCAAGGAACACTGTTCTTTCACCTTTTAATGAAACCAACCTAACCTTTGATCTGAGAGCAATTAATACAGGAGTCAGATCAGAGCTGGCTACAGCAAGACACTTATCACTTGAAGGAGCAACCCAGCAGGTACAGCCATCCTTTTTAAGACAAAATTCAATTGATTTTCTCCAGAAAAAGTTTTGATCGTAATAATTGCATCTTGTGTCCAGCAATAAGTTTCCTCCAACCGTTCCCATGTTCTGAATCACAACAGTTGCAATACCATCAATGGCACCACACACCGCAGGAAAAAGTTTTCTGACCAGCTGATTTCTTGCAACATCAGACAGTCTCTCTGCCGATCCAATTCTAATATGATTCTTAGCCTTAGATATTCCCCTTAACTCTTTTAGTTTCCTTAAAAAAATCAAATATTTCGGATTAAACTGTCTTCTTTTCATCTTAGGAACTACATCGGTTCCCCCGGCAACTATCATCGCATCCTTGCCAAACTCGTGTTTCAATTTAACCGCTTCTT
>JACQRL010000089.1 GCA_016206485.1 Planctomycetota bacterium
ACTGGTCAAGACTCTCAATTCAATTTGTACAATAATGCAGTAAGAGAAAGCGATACATCTGCTTCAGATGGTTATACCGCAAAGATGGAAAGTAGCGATACCAGCTGGAATCTACAGTGGACATGGGGTAGCGCAGGATTTGCCGGAGGCGAATCTTACGACCTATGGGTAAGGATAAAGGCTGACCATACAGTAGCTAATCCTGGTGGTAATGCCTTTAGGTTTGGGGTATGGGATAATGGCAGTTCAACCGAGATTGTTCCGACTACCCCTGTGCCGGCTAGTGCTACTCAGGATATGGTGTATCAGGATATTAGGATAGGGACATTTACACCCGGGGTTAACCAGTATGTATATGTTTCAGGAGCAAATAATGCAGATATATCCTATGTCTATGTTGACAAATACTGGTTTGTAGGTAAACAAACCGCTCAGGAGGCTAAGTTAGACCTGCTTGGCAATGCAGTTAAAGTAACTGACGGAGATGCCTCAGATGGATGGTCTGCTAAAACCCAGAATAATCATAATGACTGGAACATAAGGTGGCTGTGGGGTAATGGTTTATCTTTTGAACCGGGATTGAAATATGATTTATACGCCACAGTAAAGGTTGACCATGTGATATCTGGGTTTACTCTTCCTACGGGTAATGCCTTTAAATTTGGGGTATGGGATAATGGCAGTTCAACCGAGATTGTTCCGACTACCCCTGTGCCGGTTAGTATAAGCAAGGATATGGTATTCCGGACATATAAGATTGGGACCTTTGTCCCGGAGACTGACCAGTATGCATATATTGGAGGGACAAATAATGCTGCTAACGTTTCGGACATTTATGTGGACAAGTTTTTCTTTGTTCCGAGAGGGGATAACTATTTGATAGCAGTTAACAGGAACGTTTTTAACTCAGATACTGTAACTGTGTCATTCCCAAAGACTGCCGTAGATAAGTATGGCGACGGTAATGTTACTGCGAATAATGTGCTTACAGGTAACAATATCACTTTATCTGGAACATCCACTTTATCATTTAGTGAAATCTTGAGTCCTGGAGGCGGGATAGTAGTAAGATTAAAGAGCAATCGGGTGTCTATCCCGTAGATGGATGATGGATTTTGTAACTTGATTTGAGTACATAATAGTGATATAATTAACAACGTGAGAGTCCTTTCCATAAAGGACTGGACTTTCGCGTTGTTTTTTCTTGGTATCAAAAGGCGTAAAACAATGATGACCAGAAAAATTTTGGATAGAAAATCGTTCACACTCATAGAATTATTGATCGTCATTGCTATTATTAGCATACTGGCAGCACTGTTGCTGCCAGCCTTGAAATCGGCTCGGGAGTCAGCCAAGAAGATTACTTGCATGAATAATTTAAGACAGTTTGAACTGGGACTTCGCATGTATATACAGGACTATGACGGCTCCTATCCGATAACTTCAGCAGGTGATACCAGAGATTATTTTGACATGCTTACGGGTTATGCAGGAAGTTTTAGTATGATTAGGAATCAACTCCGTGTATGTCCTGTCCGTGGTGCGGCTGGTAGCGAGTATAACGTTAATGTATTCGTAATGAAAGGTATGAACAGGGATGGGACCCCTCCATCACTCCGTGATGTTGATATAAGAAATACCACTACCTTTCTGGAAGTAATAGATGGCAGGGGGATCGGACTTAGTGGAGATGATGCCCTTGACCAGTGGGATGGTATAGGTGCCGGGTGGTGTGATTACCGTCATTCAGGACATGCCAACGGTTTATTTGCAGATGGCCATGTTGAATCAGTTGGAAGGGAGGAACTGACCCAGGCAGGGAATATAGTGCCGTAAAATAACACGGGACAAGAAAGGGGAGGCGTATGAGAGGAAGAAGGTTATTTATTATAGCGTTATTGATAACAGTTTTTGTTGGCTGGTTTGCTGTTTGGGGTGTGGCTGAAATCACGAATTGGGAATGGAATTTGGATGCAAAGGACAAAAAGGTTGAAGCGCCTATTGGGACTATTGTCAAGGTAAAAATTACTTCCAATAGCACTGTTCCTACTCGTCTGCTGAGTCGTCCGTTTAAAGAAATGGGCGAAGTGGATACGGAACTTACTGACCGATTGGATGAGAATCCAGTGGTTAATGGAGGAAGCGATATATCATTTCGTACCGGCGGTTTAACTGCCGGGGAATATTATATCATCGTGCAGGAAAGACAGGCGTCTGATAATAATTTAGTAGGTCAGGCGTCAACTTCAAGATTCACTCTGGTGGAACCTTTTATCCAGCCTGTTAAGGCCCCTCCATCTATACCTCAAACTGGCATACCCGTGTCTTCAGAAAGTGATAACGCTACCGCCTCAACAGACACACCTTCTGAAACACGTTTGACCAGATACGGATTTTATGTTAGTCCTCATGCGAATAACGAGACTATGCCGCCATATGCCTATTACCCTGACCCCGGAGTATTTGCAAACTATGATTTCTCTGTTTTTCAGGCATTTAGGACAAGGATTTATGAAACGGCAAATTTAATCAAGGCTATAAAAAAGGCAAAGCCTTCTTTTAAAACTATTGTTATAAAACAACAGGATATGGGCTGGACGTTAGACTACTATTATAATGCAGATTCTCGTCAGGTTGAGTTAGAAGAATTTAAGACACTGATTGAACAATGCGGGGTTAACAATGTTGATGGGGTTACTTTCCACGAGGAAGAACCGATGAATATCTATGGGGGATGGTTTGATGATAAAAAGATTCCGGCGTGGGCTGAGAAATATAAGGATATTTATATAGAAGAATCCAGTGACTCTTCATGGACATGGGAGACACATCAGGCTAATGCCCAATATTATAATTGGATTATTCAAAAGACCATCTGGTCATATAATCATCTATACGATTC
>JACQRL010000090.1 GCA_016206485.1 Planctomycetota bacterium
AAGGAAGAGCAGCCAGCATTGTTTGAGTTCTGAGGCTAGTATTCGTCACAGAGGGCCCGGGAAACTTTCCCGGGCCCTTTTTTTATTCTCCGCAGGTAACAAGTTAAGCTAATGTGACCCATGACGTTAATTACCGGCTTATCATAAGGGCCGCTAACAAATCAAAGCGTTTCGTTTGTTCAGCTATCCGTTTTATCATCAAAAGCGTTAATGAGTTCAGATATCTTCCGGATGATTCCAGTTTGTCCGATTCCAATGAATTCACTATAAAACCTATTCAATTCTTCACGCTCTATTTGGCTATCTGATACATGCTCAGCTCGATTTCGTGCTTGACGCAATTTAAAAATACTTGTTGGTAATACTTTTGTAATCCACTCAAGGTCTGGTTCCGAAATGCCTTTCAAAGTAAGATATTTCACAGTAACCGGCATCCGGCATGTTCTCTCAAGGTCAAGTGCTGTGAGTGATCTGTTCTTCGATTTTAAATCGTACACCAATTCATCGTATTTGGATGTATCAATGTTCTTAGTATTATTTCTTTCTAGCCATTCTCCCATTGGATTCCATAGTCCGCATGTCAATAATTCGGTTGTTGCTATCTGTAGCTCGTTTAGTATTGATTCCGTACGGGCAACTGAACCACTGAACCAATCGCGGTCCGCACTTACAATGCTGCGTCGTGCTCTCTCAGTCAATTTATCCCACAATTTCTCGCCAAAGAAGTATGTACGCAGGCGATTCTCTGCTGCTTGGTCTTCCCGCTCATTCAATAAATCTCTTAGTTCAGACGGTTGTAGCTGGGCCTCGGCCCAGCCCGCTGCGTGTTGCCAGTATTCTGGCAAACTCCAAGTTTCTCCCTTTGAATCCCTTACCTCTATTTCTTGTTCTTCATTCGGCCACTCATCCTGTGCTATCGGCCACCAAGATTTGGCTACAGTCACAAAGAAGGAACAAATATCCGCAACATCCTTAAGTTTTGATCTGTTTTTTCCAGTCAGAATTGCTTCAAAACAGTCTACAGGTTCCTGAGGATCCAGGTCTTGCATCCAGGGGGATTTTTCCCAAACGTTGCCGATGCTATTAATCAATGATACTGATGCTTCTGCTTTGGGATTCGGAAACCCATATTTGGGAAATTGATGGCTGGCAAGCAGATTATTAGCGTAGCAATAGACTAACGATCCCAAGGCATTTTCATATTGCCCATCAGATTGTTGAATACGGAACTGAATGGCAAAAAGAAATGACCCTATCGCAAATAGTGAAACTGAGTATTCCGGATCCCAGGGTTTATCTGCAAAATTGCCACTGGCTTTATTGCACCTATTAAACACGTTTATTGTATTTGTTAAGCTTTCTCTGGACCTTTCCGAATATTGTTCTAACTTCAGAAACCGGACCAGACGACTTGATTCAACGTAAAGATGGACGTGAAGCGCAATGGGATCTTCATTTTCATCCGGGATATAAGGAACGAATTTCTTCTCTGACAATTCATCAAGTTTATCAATAATTACCTGAGATAATTTCTCTTTTCCTGCAAGGATATAATCTCTAATTTCCGGGTCCATGAATCCTCCACCTTTTGGAGAATCTTCCAAATGCCTCTCAATCCAGAATTCTGTGCGTTCTTCGAACTCTTCCGGGCTCATGCTTTGCAGGTAAAACCGCCAAAACAATTCACAGGAATCCTGTAGCAGGTTTTCCCCTTGTTCAATTCGTTTAAGCAAAACCAGAATGACAGGAGGGTCCGGAATCCAGCTCATCTTAAAACACAGTCCTGTTTAATATTTACCGAAGGCTAACCAAAGGAAAAGCATTTATCATTCGTTCAGACAGTATATGCTCTTCCGGCAATCCTAATTTATTGTAGATTCCGCTTATACAGTTTTCCCAGTATTTAATAGCTTGTTTCTCATCAGCATCTCGACTAATAAAATACAGATAAACTAACCAAGTTGGTATATCACATATCACGTGTAAAAAATAAAGGTGAGCAATTCGGTTGACATATTGGTAATAATCACCCATCCAATCAAATGCTTGGTCAACCCTGAGAGCATCTTTGACTTTTGAGAACGCAGAATTGATTCTTTCTATATTATATCCGGATTCTGACCTACAGGCATAATGAGGTCCTCCTAATTCATATGTGGTGGCTTTGGCTTCAGCAAGAATCGTTCCTTTAGAATCGTCCTTACCATGGATTATAGCCAAACCGTCCCATTGAGGTCCGGTAGAAGGCCAAAAACTTCCAAGCTTTTTGTAATGCCACGCTTGTTGAATCGGCCACAAAAAACTATCATCACGGTATTCTTTGAAATTATCTCTTTCGAGCGGTGAAACCCACTCAATGTCACCATTGGAAAAATCCGATAAGCTGATACTGCTTGATATAATAAGCTCGTTTAGATAGCCAGGAGAATAATTCACAAGGTCCTGAAGATATTTTTGACTTCCAGGACTATTAGCTCGGCCGAAACTTTGTCCCCACTTCATTTATACTTCTTCCTTGCAGCATAATAAGGAAGTATCGAACCCTCTCTGAAACAAGCGTCTACAGGGTTATATTTTTACCCCAAGCCCTCGCTACAAACGATTACCGGAGACGGCTGTTCTTCCATTTGGAGACCTCTCCGGTCGACCGCGTCACGCATGTTATGCTGGTAGTAGAGTTCACCTAGACTCTTCAGAAGCGATTGGCC
>JACQRL010000091.1 GCA_016206485.1 Planctomycetota bacterium
CCTGTATGCTGCCTCATCATTTTCTAATGGCACATCTGCCCCAACCTCAGCCCTACCAATCAATCCGCCGTTGTGACTACCAAAAATTCTTATAACCTCTTTGACATTTTCTTCTATCTCTTCAGTGGTTCCATAGGGGAGCAAATATTGTCTGTCTATGTCACTACATATACACACCTTGCCAGAAACCAGTCTCCCCAGTTCCTCAAGATTATGGCAAGAAAACTGAGGGTTTAAAACATCCACCCCTATTTCAATTAAATCAGGTATAATTTCCATTATATAGCCGTCACTGTGAAAGTAGACTTCCTTTTCGTATTCATGGACGATACTAAACATCTCTTTATAATAAGGTTTAAAGAAATCTCTCCAGACTTGAGGACTTATCATTAGGCTACTTTGCGTACCCCAGTCATCAGCAAAGGCAATCCCATCAACAGGCAACTTAAGCCATTTTTTTATACTTTTTACATTATATTCAAAAATTCCTTCTGCTAATTTATATAATTCCTTAGAATTTTCAGTCAAGTCCAGCAAGACATTTTCATAACCCCTAACAAAATGCATCCTTTCAAAAAGGATATGCCATCCTCCCCAAATAAACCTCTCGCCATTATATTGTTTGGCTCTTCTTTTTTCTGACTCAAAGTCAAAAGTATCTATCGGTTCTGGAAATCTATAATCCTTTAAATTTCTCCAGTCTGCCAATGGATGGTCTCTTACTTGCCCCTCTAAGCCCTCGTATTTATTTACCCATACCGAACCCCATTTATCTTTCCATTCACCGAGTCTGTAACTCGGAGACACCCAAGAAAGAGACAAATCAATTTTATCAGAATACCCAAAGTCAGATGGATATTTCTTGAAAACCTCCTGTAATTTTTCGCCATAATTTATAACTGCCCTGGGTTGATAGGCATGAACAATCGGCATTCTGTCCGGATTGTTAAAATGAATCGCCTTTTTTACTCTCTCTTTAGAGGTCATGATTAATAAACAACCCCAGATTTCAGGATTATATTGGAATAAGAGGTGAATTCAGCCGTGCGGATAGTAGCACGGGCTTTATGTGACAATTCCATGAATTCAGTATGCGGGATAAGTTCAACCTCTTCATCAGGAAAAAGTACTTTCATCTCCTTATATCTCTTTGGGCTTACTTCTGTAGTCTCCTTGGCTATATAGATTTTTTCTACTTGCAGTTCCTCTGCTATAGCACTAAGAACATCCATAAACCGTGGTATACCTTCTACGACAGTCAAGTCAATCCTTTCAGGTTCCAAAGGCACTGGAAATCCTGCATCGCAAACAGTCAAGAAGTCTCTATGCCCCATACTGGCAATTACCTTACTAATCTGTGGATTCAATATCCCTTTCTTCTTCATTTACTACCTCCGTATCCCTCTTGAACCTCCGCTTCGTGAAAATTCCAAAAGATTCGCCTCTTCTATTTTGCCAGTTGAATTTACAGGTATCTTAAATGTTTTAATCTCATACGGATTAATAGTAAATTTCCATGACCGCTTTAAGACAGGAAGTAAAATCTCGGTTAGGGTCGTTTTACCTTCAGTCTCATAGCATCTTAAAATAATATCCTCATTATCCTCGGATTGTTTTAACACAGAAACAATTACATTGTCCCTATCAATCTTAATGAAATATCTCTCTTGTGGCAAGTCTCCCGGATGGTTGTGATGGACGAGGGTTATAGGCCGTAAATTCACCTCATCGGCTCTCTTACTTGCTATTGATTTCCGCAAAATCCCTCTATGAGGTAAGAGAACATAAGAAAAAGTTTGTATGCCCTGGTCAATATATCGATAATCATAATTAGGGTCTAATTTTGCATCAGCAAATGTCCCGTGCGCATAAATTGGGCTTCTTAAAACCGTTATTCTCATTTCCGAACCCTTCACATCAAAACTATATTTACTATCGTTAAGGATACTTAAGCCATAATCAATATCTGTATTTGTACCTTTGTAATTAGCAGTCTTACCGGTAACATCAAACCATTGTAATCCGGGTTCTTCCTTACCGTTTGCCGGTCTTGTTGTAGAACCATATTGAATTTGATAGGTAACCTTTGGGGTTTTCAAATTTACCGGGAATCCTATTTTCAGTAATTTGTGTTGTTCCCGCCAATCAATAAATACTTTGGTATGTACTCCATTCAGGTCTTTATACAACGTGAAATCCTGCCATAATGCGGATTTATTATATTCATATTTCACTCTAATCGTTGCCCTTACAGTGCCTTTTCCCAATATTTTAATCTCTCTTTTCTTAAATTTTCCAACTTCATTTCTGAATTCATCCTGCCCGTGTCCCCAGGCATCACTTTCATCTTTAATGACTATTGGTATCCCGCCCTGATTACATAAGATTTCAACATGATTTTGCTTATCATAAAACCTGGAGATATATCCTGTCCTCGAATCTATTTTAATCTTTAACCATTTATTTTCAATGTTAGAATTATTTATTTTTAATCTATCATTTTTAACAGGTTTCCCATGTCTGCGCCTTCGCAAAAAATATGTCTTGTATCCCAATGGAGGCAAGTCCGTAACGAATACCATTCTCCTTCTGGAATTTATGGCTGTACCGGATGACTTTATATCTTGTGTTAGTATAAGTTTTTTCCCATCATAAACAGACACAGGCTTAGCGCTAAGATGTTCAAACTCAACCGGTGTCCGTACAGCCCATGTATGCGGATTAAATATTAACAAAGGCAATCCATCTTCCTGGGTGTTTATACTGCCTGCTATGAGTTGAAGTGCGGTGTTAATTGTTTCATTCGCCTTGTGGATACTTTCACCTAAGATGTGCATAACATCCTCGTATGCTTCAATTATACTTGTCCCGGCAAGAATATCATGAAACTGGCAAAATAGTAAATTTTGCCACGCCTGCGTCAGGTTTTCCTTAGGATAGTTATATTTAGCAGCCATATTGGCAACTATAGACATTTTCTCTGACGTTACAAGAAGGTGTTCTGCCTGACGATTAAGGTATTTAATTTCACTATATGCAGAATAACAACCACGCGCATAGTGCTGGATCTCACCTCGAATAACCGGTAAGTCTGAATTTTCTTTATGAATCGCATTAAAGTAGATGGATGGAGAACTAAATCGGAATTCAACCCTCTTCAGTCTTTCTTTCATCTTTTGAATAATCGTAAGTTCTTCCGTGGTTGTGCCATTACCATGGTCACCACATCCAAAAAATACCATGACATGACTATCTTTGGTATTCTCGTTGGCATCCTTCATCTTTTGAATAAGTTCTTTTCTCAACCACGTACCATACAACCCAGGTCCATATATTTTAAAAGTCAGAACCTGACTGCCATCAGGAGACTCCCAGCAAAAAAGTGTAGGCAGTTGTTTATCCGGTTCTGTTGGTTTCGTAAAGACATAATAGTCTATCCCGCTCTTTTTCAGTATCTGGGGTAGCATTGCGTTATGTCCAAAGGTATCAGGGTTATACCCTGTGCGTGTAATTACTCCAAACTTATCCTTAAAATATCTTTGTCCGTATAATCCCTGCCTGACTAACGATTCTCCACTTGGCATGTTACAATCTGGCTCTACCCACCAGCCACCCACAATGCACCAGCGGCCTTTTTTTACCTGTCCCTGAATCTCACGAAAAAGTTTCAAGTCAGTCTCTTCAACCCACTTGTAAAACAATGCTGAGGATGCAGTGAAGATATACCCATGGTGCTCTTTTATTAAATTCATTGATTGTCTGAAAGTCGCTAAAATTACTTCAACACCTTCTTGCCAACTCCACAGCCAGACTGGGTCAATATGGGCGTTACCTATTAAATGAACAGTGGGTTTCTTCTTAGTCACCGGATTACTTCTTCTCCATGAGTGTATTTAATCTGCCTTCTATCTCTTTCAGCGTTTCTTCTTCAGAAATCATTCCGATTACAAACTTTTCCAGGACCTCATTCAATACCCTCGTCTCCTCTATGTAAGAAACCTTAGGATTAATCATAAGATGATAAAGGGACTTAGAGGTTTTGAGTGACTCAAGCATAGCAGATCTTGCCTTGTCTGGATATGTGGGGTCAGATAAGAAAAAGTCCAAATCTTCCCCTTTTGTGTAAAGGGGGATTGTATCACCGAATTCAATTACTCTCTTGATTCTCTCAGGTGCACTCATAAACTTAATCAACTCATACGCCAGTTTTAGATTTTTACTGCCGGACCATACCCCCATAGAAATGTATATCCTGCTTGAGAGTCGTTTCTTACCAGGTTCCGGAATAGGCATCAAAGTAGCATCCCAGTTAAGCGATTTCTTTAACATCTTAATCTGACTCACTTCATAACTCCATCCGCAATACATCGCTGATTTTCCCATAAAGAACACATCGGCATATCCGTGATAGGCACCTCCCATAGCGATAATATCTGCCTGACGAGGAGCAAGATTGTATTTCATAGTCATATTCCTCCAGAATTCCAAAGCATGTCTTGTCTCCTGACTATTTACGACACATTTGCTTCCCTCTCCACTCCATATCTTTCCGCCGTTTTGAAAGACATATAACATCAATTGCTGATAATGCAAAGGAGTTACGAGGCCATACTGAATTATTCTACCATCCTCATTTCTCTTAGTCAGCCTCTTAGCGGCGGCAAGGAGGTCCTCCCAAGTCCAGTTCTCATCAGGATAAGAGAGTCCTTCTTCATCAAAGAGGTCTTTATTGTAATAAAGAAGTGTTACATTACAATTCCCAGGCAGGGCATAGACTTTCCCGTTCCATCTTTGGTCTTCCAATAACGCCGGATGAAAATTGTGGAAATATTCACTGTCTTCTGCCACCCATTTAGTGAGATCCACTAATGCCCCCTTACTCGTATAAGTCTGTAAGTCAGTACAAAAAAACATGTCAGGTGCAGTTTTGCCTGCAATCTGGGTCATCATTTTTGCCTGAAAATCGCCTACTATTGGTTCATATTTAACCTCAACTTCCGGGTGCAATTTCTCAAATTTTTCTGATTCCTGCATCCTGAATTCGTCATAACCTACTGCCCCATATCCTGACCAACGGAGAATTGTTTTCTTACTTTGTTCTTCTTTCTTACCGCCACACCCTTCAATTGTAAGGGCTAAAAAAATCCCTGCTATAATAAACAAAAATAATTTCAGTTTAAACGCTGTCCAATCTCCCCTATCTATATTCTTATCCATTAAGCCCTCCTGCAGATAATCTTCGTATTATATTTTGTAAATATGGAACATCCTCTTTAATCTTTTGCTCTGATTCCCTCTGGTCCAATGCCTCAAGAGACAAATAGCCATCATATCCAACAGTGTGCAATAATTTGATTATCTCCTCCCAATCCAAATCCCCATCTTCAAGTTTTCCCCATTGAAGGCTGTATTTCCTTCCTTGCGGGATATGCCCGCCTTCTATTACAGGCTTACACGATTTGACATGGACGTGAGCGAGATATTCCCCAAGGACATCAATAGCATATTCCGGACGTGTGTATCCTTCAATAAGTGAATTTCCAGGATCAAATATAATACCTATATGCGTTGACGGAAGTCCTTCTATTAAATTCCTGCATGCATCAGGGGTACAACAAATACTGTAATGATGCTGTTCTATAACAAGTTTAACATCAAACTGCTTTGCTGCGGGGATAATAATATCTTCCAACCATAACCGTTGCTTTTTTCTTAATTCGGAGACCGGAATATCACCTGTGAAATTGTAACTGTGGCACCGTATAAGTTTCGCTCCTAATATACTGGCGGCATTGAATATCACCTTTATCTCTTCATGGGTCTCAGAACCTTTGAAATACGGTGCTATACCCAGTGATTGAATATTAGAATTTCTCATAATCTTTGCAACCTCTTTTGCAGAAGTCTCAAGATTTCGAGAATCAACGTGTCCTTTTTCTTTGCACCACCACTCAATACCTTCTATTTTATATTTTTTAGCAAGGTTGATTATTTCCTGAGGTGTTTTATCAGAGAGGGACAGGGAATACACACCGATATTCATTTAAGGCACTCCTTTAAATATGAACAACTCTTCCTTGCAATAGTCACTGGGTCAGGCTTGAAATCAAAAACTTCCACAGAGACATATCTTTTATATTTAATCTTATCTAACGCCTTAATTATGGGTCTGAAATCAATATCACCAAAACCGGGACCGCGTTTATTGGCATCGTTTGCATGAAAGTGGTAAAGGTGCATTGCTGAATGCATAATAATCTCTGGAATTGGCGCATTTTCACTGCTCATCGCTTTCACATCAAGGACTAACTTAAAATTTGGGCTGTTAATTTCTTCAATCAATCTTATTGCCTCTTTAGCCGTATTAATAAAATTGGTCTCAGCAGGAGAAAGTGGTTCTATCAATAAAACTACTCCCCGTTTTTCAGCGAGTGGCAGACATTCAAGGAACATATTCTTCGCAAATCTCCATGCTGATTTAAATGTCTCACCTTCAGGTATATTTCGCTGTTTTGGAGAGCCGATTACCATGGTTGTCCCACCTAAATCCGCACAAATGTCTATCAGGGCAAGAAAATATTCTCTGGTCCTTTTGCGAACCTCATAGTCTGGACTCGTTATGGAAAGACCTTTGGGCCCAACAAAAAGCCAGTGAAGTCCTATGATTTCGATACCATATCTCACCGCCAGATTCTTAATATTCTTTCTCTTTTGCATAGAAATATTACTTACAGAATCGGCAATGGTAAAAGGCGCTATCTCAACCCCATCATATCCAATATCAGCGGCAAGTTTAAAGACATGTGACAAATTCCAATTTTCACAGAATTCATTGCATATAGCAAATTTCAATATTTCACTCCAAGTTTTATTGAATTAGACGGATTTTCATCAATCTCTTTATAAGCTTGGGCAGACTTGTCAAACGGAACTATTGGACAAACCAATCCATCAGATTTTAGCCAGTTTCGTCTGAGTAATTCAAATACAGTGTTTTCCCAACGGGGACCAGCCCAGTAAGGATGGACATGACTTGGAAAATTAGGACCCTGGCTCGCAATCATCACCTGCTGGTTCCTGTGCCAGTCTTCGTCAAGGTGTAAATCTGTTGCCTTACCTTCATATAGACCAACTGTTACAATCTTTCCACCGCGCATGGTAGTGCGTATCGCTTGTTGAAGAGCGCTTACAATACCACTTACTTCAATTGATACATCAACCCCTTCGCCTGAAGTTGCTTCTTTAATAGTCTTTCCCACATCGCAAGATAAGGGATTAAGAGTTTTTGTTGCACCGTAACGTTCAGCCATCTTTCTACGAAACTCGTAGGGGTCTATTCCAAAAACTTCCAGTGCCCCTGACAATCTCGCCATTTGGACTGCCATCTGTCCGATAGCTCCGAGTCCAAATACAGCGACACGAAAACCCAACCTTACCCCTCCGTCTAATATACCACCAAAGGCATACTTCGCAGGGTCAAGATAGACTATGCCTTCTGCTGACATATCTTCTGGCACGGATTTAAGTTCATTTTCAGATACTGTGTGTATCTGGCGGAATCCGCCATAAAAAAATACACGTTCGCCTATTTTCCATTTTGTAACTTTACGCCCAGTCTCTATCACTCTGCCAACGGTCAGGTTTCCAAGGAGATACGGATAAATTGATTTTTTAGTGTCATCCTGGACATATATGTGACTTTGATTCATGTGGCCTCTCGTAAGAGCCGCAGTACCGCGATAGAAACCTCTTTCTGTCCCATGTTTTGACGAGCTGAACTCACTTTTTACCCGGACATGATTATCACTGAGAGGCGGTTCTTCATATTCACGTATATCTAATTTGTATGGCTCTGCAATAACAAGTTCAAAAGGCATCGCTTCCTCCTTTTACTAGGTTAATTGTTTGACAAGCCAGGGGATAGACCTTTTACCATGGAACGCATGTCCGCCTTTGTAACGGTGCAGTTTAATATTTAATTCTGCATTAAGGAGTCGGTATGCTTCTCTGGTAAGCGAGAAAGCCGGCTCAATCGGATAATTAATATCCTGGATCCCTGACTCAACGAATAACGGACGCGGAGCAATTAATGCGGCAATATCATACATCTCACATATCAATTTTATGCCTTTGGGATGATGGCAGATGCAATGACCCACCCATGCTGTCTGTTCAAAAGTAGAAAAATATCCACTTAGAATAACTGCTTTAATTCTATCATCAAGCGCTGTGAGAACCTGGGATAGCCAGCATCCGCCAGATAAGCCCGCAGCTCCGATTCGTCTTGCATCAACTTCTTTATGTGCCTGTAATAAACTCACGCCAGCCATCAATTCAAAGACACGAAAACCTGTTAAATCAAGTCCAACGTGGTTTAGCCGTCGCCAGACAAGGTCACACCCGCGAGTGGATTTGCTTTTCGCGACATCCCTTGCACCATTACCTGCATTATCAGGTGCCAAAGCAACGACCCCTCTCTTGGCAAATTCATGCGCATAGGCTACACCCATGGCAAGTTCTGGTTTTATAACAGCCTCTGCCCCTCCTTCAAAATGTCCGTGTGGACAGATGACAGCCGGTTTTTTCATATTCCTTGTTTTAGGGAGAAGCAGAAAAGCCCTTACCCAGTTACCAGGCAGTGTCTCGTATCCTATGAGGTGCCGGATGTATGTGCCGCAGTCTTCTGACTTCAGGATTTTGGGGGTTGGAGTCGGTATTTTACCAAGTTTATTTAACGCAAAAATTTTGCTGAGTGCCTTGATAAGATTCCTTCGCCAACGTGACCAGATGCGACTGTCTTTGATCTTTGGAAAAGGAATCCGGTGTTTGAAAGGGCGGAATTTTGCATCAAGATAATCAGCAGTTACAAAACGGTAAGAGGTGTTAGGTAAACGTGACATATATCTCCCCATTATTTCAGATGTAGCAAAAAGCCCCCATATCGGGGACTTTTACAATTATACTATTAGTAAAAAAATTAATCAAGTTTTTTCGTCAATAGTATTGTCTCATCAATCAGTTTATTGCCGTTTAACAGCTTAAGTATAATTTTGTTTTCTTTCCTTGACATCTCTTGGAGATTAATGGTTGCTTCATTTCCCTTGATTGACAACTCTTTACCTTTATTACTCAAAAGATGACTGTCATCCTGTCCTATAAAGACAAAAAGACGAGGTTCCTCAAATTCCTTGTTAATAGTAATTTTTATGTTTTGCTCCTGACTGTCCCGGACTGCACTGATAACCCGGGGCAACTGGGCAAGGCAAACCACATCATCAGTTCTGATAGACATGTTAATTATATCCTTGTTTCCGGATATCTTTGCTTTAACCTCTTCATCATACAGTAACTCCACGAAATGATAATTGTTCCTATGGTCAACTTCAAGCATATCTTCACCAATAAGTCTATTCTTATTTTTATTATAGATGGTGTATATGACTTTTGAGTCTATCGGAAACTTATTTACAAAGACATCTTCTTTCTTCGTCTCAACCAATGGTTCTGGGTTAAGACTGGCAAATGCATCGCCGTTCTCTTTAAAGACCTGACCGAGGTCTCTTAAATAGGATTCCTGTCCTGATGTCCAGTCCCAACAGATTCCAATACCATTAAAGAAGCATCTTTTTACAGCTTTTGGTGTTGACTGTCCCCATTCTGCCAATTTGAATTCAGGGAAATAAAACCTGAAGAAATTGATATTATAGACATCATAAAATTCTTCAGCAAATGGATATCCTGCAAAACCAGAATAATACTGCTGGCTCCATGAACCATCAAAGAACTGGGTATAATAGTCGGAACCTGCGTGTTCTCCCATGAGTATTGCATCAGGATTGTATTTACGCATTGCCTCAGTTACCCCTGTCATCAGCCTCACATAGAGTTCTGGTGAATATACCTCCCCATTCTGATAATGAGAATGTGCCGGGTTATAACATGGAAAGAGATATGGCATCTCATCAAGATAGACGCCATCCATACCGGTGTCACGCACTAACCTTTCACAAACCTTGATTAAATAATCCTGCCATCCTTCGGCATAGATACATTCATTCCAACCTTCACCTGCATCCCATGCCCCACCCGAGCCCAAAAAGTCCATGTTATAGTGCCCGGGACTATCCATCCTTGCCCATTCTTTTCCGTGTGACTGCCCTATCTTTGTCTTATACCAGTTGAAACGTTGGTTGATGTAGACAGTAAACCTGGTGCTTTTGCCCTGTATTCTCTTGATTTCATCTTTGAAAGGAGAGAGTCCCCCTCGCTCACGGTTGTACTCGTAATCGCCAGGCGTGCTGTTCATACCTGGGAAAAAATCCTTCCTCGGCGGAAAATCCCACCAGAAAGCCCATTGAAAGATGTCTTCTGAGCCCATAAGTTTTTCACTCGCTATGTATCTCTTTTCTGTATCTGAATAATAAAAAGCAGGATGAACAGAAAGAAAATTGAAACGGTCGTTAAACCACTGTGGGATGGAAGTCTTTCGCTTATACCAGGTATGCACCCAATCACTATAATTTTTTAACCCCTGTTTCCAGTCGCCTTTATGGATTCCTATGACTGCATCAGGCGGAGAAAAACTAAAACCAGGAAGTAGTTTCTTCCCCGGATAATAGATTGCAGAAATCATAGTTTCGTCATTAAAATCATATTCTGATGGATACGCTTCACCATACCATGCATGGTGCTGTTTGATTGGTTTTTCTTCTTGAGATACCGGTGCCTTTTTAAGAACCAACCCCTTGGAGGACCCTGTATTATCTCTACTGTAAAGATATATTCCCCCCCCTGCCGCCGGGTTGAATATATTCATTACCTGCATCCAGAGAACACCAGGATATTCGCTGATTAAACTACAAGCAACCTTACCACACCAGCCTCCATCAAAAGGATAGAAATAAAAGTTATCTTCCAACTTTTCACCTATCTGTATATGTTCAATTATTGGAAAGATAGTTTTGATTTTGACTTCTTTATCTGACTGATTTGTTACCTTGAGAGACCAGATACTTTCTTCTGATTCATCCCATTGGCAGGATAATTCAGTGCGAATCCGTGGTTTTTGTGAAGAAAGGATAATTTTAAAGTTGTTCTTATCCCCGTCTTTCTTGATTTCAAAATCCTCAACCATCATTTCAGAAGAAGCGATAGGCTCATCATTTATCACGAGTGCAAATATGGGAGATTTTTCTCCCTTGACGAGATAATCGGAATTTACTGCCTTATTGGTTATTTTATCCCACTGGGCGCCCTTTGTTAAAGAAACCTGCTGAGAAAAAACCTTATTTCCTAAAACTATCTCTTTTGTTTTTACCTTACCGGTATTTTCTTCTTTTTCTTTATCCGATGTTCCCCCACTTACTTTAACCCACTCAACCTCTATATCAGCCTCTTTCTCCCCTTCCAGAGTAAGAGTGGCAATTGCTAAATTGAGAGAAGATTCTGGTATGATTTTAAGATAATTTGTCTCTCCAATCAGTTTGCCGTCAACATAAAAAGCAACCTTATCCTCTGACCAGATAATCCTGAGCGTATACCATCGCTTTGTCTCAAGCTCATAACTGCCTATGCTGTCACCTGTGCCTTTGTTTCCTAGTCTGCATTCCATGATGTTTCCGGAAATTTGTGCCCAACAAGCGCTCTCATTCCATGGGATAGCCTTGACAAACCCAATATAGTAGTGAGATTCCAAGGAATTGAATTTCACCCTTATTTCAAAATCCTTGTATTTAAAAACCTTTCTTGAAATCAGAGTTATACCGCCTTTTCCTTTTTCAATCAGTATCCCATTTTCTGTTGTTGCGCCAGTCGGCAACTCCTGCCATGTCTTATTGCTCAAAATCTCAAAGTCATCTTTAAATATATCTTCTGCTTCAACATGAGAGACAAAAAAGATACACAAAGACACCAAAATCATTAATATATTCTTGTTCATTATCATACCCCTCTCTCTATGATTTTCTGTAACATAGTAATCCAACCGGCTATTTTAAAACGATAGACGTCAAAAGTTTCAGAAGGTGTCTTATCCAAATAAGAAACTCTGTAATGAAATTCTACTGGGACGTCATATAGGATTTTGTTCAGTTCTTCCTCGGCTTTTCCTGCCTCTTTTATTAATTCTGGATTTTGGGATGATTTTGCTTTTTGAATAAGATGAGTAAGAGTATAAATATATTTGACATCATCAATCCCCTCTCTGACCGCTTCCCAGGCAAGAGTAGGGATAGGGCCGTCAGGACCTGGTATAACATACACAAAAGAAGGATGCGAGGAAGGTGGAACCTTTGGCTCAATCCACCAGGTATAAACCCAGTGAAACACCCCTTTGGCTTCTGTTTTCCAGGTAAATAGCCCCCATGCTAATCTGTCCATCCGTGGAGACCTGCCCCAGCTGCCAACGTTGTAAATCCAGAAATCATCTCCGGCTTTTTTTGAATCTTCTATTGCCTTCTGGCTGGGGACGGCATAACATCTAATATCAACCCAGGAATCAAGAATCACATCCTCACCTTTCCATGGCCCCCAATCAGCAAAGGTCTTTATTTCAGGAAAGTTTTCTTTCAAGAGTTTGTAGTAATACTTAGCAAATTTCATAGCATCTGGTCTGGGTCCCGGCTCATCAATTGGATGGAGTGAAAAAGCCGGCCATCCTTTCTCCCGGGCCTTTTGCACAAGTTGTATCACATATTCAAGATAGGCTTTATCAAACTCCGGAGTAAAGGGCTTATAACCCAGCCCTGCTTCAATCACCCCGCCTAACGTGTCTAATGTCCCGCAAACCCAGGGATTAGTAAATCCGGTTTTAAGGTAGCCGTCCATTATTTCCTCTAAACTGTGAGAGAAATAGTTTAGGTCCTTTCGCGTAAAACCAGCCTTAGAAAAATCATAAATGATTTTTTCTCCTTCCTTTTTAACTCCACAATCCGGCCAGGTCCACATACTGTTTAAGTTGTGCTCTCGCATATCCACAAAATATTTATCAAGATTCTCAGGGTATAGATTTTTACGTCCCGGGATAAGAAAACACATCCCGTAGAGAATATCCGGTGGTTGTTGCAGCTTTATAGGTAATACCTTAAGGGATAATTTAACCTCATAGGGTTTGCTCCCGGGGGTTCCTATTTTAATTTTTCCGCTATAATCACCGGGGGCGGTTTCCTCAGGGACATAAACAGTAAGCCACAGCTGGCTTGCCTTTTTCTCTAATAAATTTATTTCGTCTCTCTTTTCAAGAAGAATAGACTCCAGGGCATATGTTTCCTCATCTCTTATAAAAGGTACGGGTTGTACTGACCTTATATCAATATTTTCTTTCTTGATTATCGCCCCGTCTTTATTCACCAAATCAGTTGTAAGAATTTTAACTCCTTCAATATCTCTGAAAGGATACAATGAGAAAGAAACTGGCTCATACTCACCCAAACTGGCAAAAACAGATAACGTATCAACTTTATTATTCGGAAGGCTATACCAGAAAACGAAGTCCAGATAATGTCGGCTAAATACAATATAGCCTCTTTCTTTGTCCTCCTGGGTAACAGAAGTTCCCCATTTTTCTTTAGCTTCCAGTCCGTGATGTATTTCTTTCAAATTATGCTGCTTGATTATCTTGGGCAGGTCACCAAGAATACTCTGCAAGAGGCTACTACCTGCTGTAAATCCAGGTATTTCTAATCCCTCATCAGAAACACTAATCTTATGACCGGGCTTGACGGTTAGACGCTCCGTTTTTACCTCATCATCCTTCTCTCCTTTTTCTTCAACCAACTTCTCGTCGGTCACCTTGACCCAATCAACATCCACATCAGCCTCTTCATTTTCATTTGCCGGCATAGTGAGAGTGGCAATTACCGCATTAAGCGAGGTGCTCGGTATGATTTTGATATCATCTGTCTCCCCAATCATTTCACCGTCAATAAAAAACGAGACCTTTTCTTCAGTCCATGTAATTTTGAAGATATACCATCTGTTAGTCTCAAGTTGAAAACCGCCTATTCTACCCCCTACCCCTCTGTTGCCCAACCTGCACTCTAAGGCATTTCCGCCAATTTGATTCCAACAAACACTGTCATTCCATGGAATAACTTTGACAAATCCAATGTAGTAGCCTACTTCTAAATTGTTAAATTTCACCCTTGCTTCAAAATTCTTGTATTTAAAGCTCGTCCGGGAAAAGAGGTTGATCCCGCCGCGGCCTTTCTCTGTGAGTATCCCGTTATCTATTGTGGCACCGTCTGGTAAATCCTGCCATATTTTATTGTCGAACTTATCAAAGTTATCTTCAAATAGTACCTCAGCACCAACTTTGCCGGCATAGAATACAGCAAAAACCACCAAATACATCAATACCTTTATCACCATTATTAATCTTTTACTCATCCTATCTTTCCCCCTTTCGCATCTCATCGGAATCCACACACTCCAGAAATAAACCAACGCTAACATTACTAACAAAAGCACCACATCAGTCATAGTCCTGTTCTTTTCTCATATTTCAAATTGTACCGTTATCTCACTCTATACTACTACTAAAGTAATAATTTCTATTATTCCAAAGTTCACTTAATCTCTTCAAGGTTACATGGCCATCACACCATAAGACATTTAGACTTTCACCTTTGCCCCTGCCCAGATTCGGATGTCCGTATGGCGTATAAATTCCGCCTGGTTCCAGCCAATTAGTATCCCACCACCCAATCCCGCCATACCCCTGGAAGGATGGTTCAGTTGGATGATGGCATGCATCCATTACCATGACAGCATCAATAGGATTTTTTATCTGCCCATATTTCTTGTGACGGTAGAAAGTGGGGTCACCTGCTATAGTAGCTGGGCTTGCGCCTAATTTAGGATTATTGTAACCATAGGTTCTTGTGACGAGTACATTTCTACTGGTTGGACAACCTTTACGCGATACATCCTCCGTAATATAACCACCTGAAATCAGAGAATACTGCCAGTCTGGATTTGGTGGACTTACATTCTCATCAAAATGGATCGGCATCCAATCATCATAATCCTGGTTATACGTGAAGAATGCCAACCCAATTTGCTTGAGACTATTTATACAGAAAGCCTGCCTACTCTTCTCCCGGGCAGTACCTAACGCAGGCAGTAACATAGCTGCCAAAATACTTATAATAGAAATTACTACAAGGAGCTCTACGAGGGTAAAACTACGCATGTGTTTGGCACACACATCTCGTTTTTTAGGGTTAAATAAGTAAGTCATTCCCGTTCTGTAATTCCCCCATTATTCCTGTTTTATAATTCCCCACCCTTCTTATGCCTTTTAGTGTGTTAAATCCCTCTTTTCGGATCTTCTCTATCAAAAATACCCCCTCAGAGACTCTAGAATGCACGTTCTCAAAGTGAGTAAGCATCATCGTATCCCCTATTATACACTATCTTCCTCTTTTTTTTAAAGGCCATGGATTCTTCCTTATCCTGGAGTAATCAAGCCCAGTTCTTTCTATTGATTCAATTATATTTCATTCAAATATAAAAAGTCAACGAAAGTCAACGAGAAAAAATTCTAACACCACTTACAATTGAGGGAAGAATTCATTGCAGAATTCTTCCCTCAATTTTTGTTGAGTTTATCGCTGTTTATTCTAAGAGCCAAAGATTATAAGAGCCATACGTATGCCTCTCAGTGCTGCCATACATCGGCACGAAGTGTCCCAGATGCCAAATTAAGAGCACCACCTGTATGGTTAGCCAACGTAACAGTCACCGTGTTGGCAGCAGTAACGGCACCTACCAGCAAGGCTCCGCCTGGAACAGCTGTTGAAAATCCGACAGCAACAGTGTTTCCGACTACTGCATTTGACACTGTAAGCGTAGTGCTAGTCGCTGCCCCGTTAGAAATACTCGGCGGATCCCATGTTGTGGTAGCACTGAGATGTCTTGTGATTGCAGCACCATCTCCTCCAACTGCCAAAGTACCAGGAATTGTAACAGCGCCATTGGTTGTGATACTTAACCTCTCAAGACCTGCTTGTTGTATGCCAAAAGTTCCAGATGTTGCAATGTTGTGTAGTGTCCAAGCTGCTACCCCCGATTGATCAAGTTGCATACCAACATCATAACCACTACCACGACTGACGACTAATCCAGTTGGACCAGTGGCATTTATAGTAACATCTTCATATACTATGTACTTACCACTGATAGTGTCAATTATATTACCACTCGCCACAGTGCGGGTCCCAGTATTGCTATATTGTGTCCCATTACCAAGTAGAACGTTGTTTGCAACAATGGTATCATTACCACTAACTAAAATTCCCGTGCCGACATTGTTAAGAATGTGGTTACCCATAACTATTGTCTGCATCACAGCAGAATTAGCGATGAGAATGCCATGCTGCGCTCCACCCGTAACAGTATTATCCTCAATACGGACATTGTTGACTTTACCAGTCCCTGCATGATAAACGCGTATACCTTGGTATGTAGAATTCACAACACCACCGATTATATTTGATTTAATTTGCGTCCTATTGATAATGTCTCCACCCAAATCATACCCAACACGGATACCATCACCTATCGTACCATTGATAAGATTTCCTTCAATTAGATTATCAGAATTGTTCGCACCAGGTCCTCCCTCCCAAATCCCATACTGCAATGTCGTATTAATCCGGTTAAAGATTACTTTGTTGCGATCTACTGCAAACTCAAGAAAAATACCAGTCTGCGATCCAGATGCCCCTGATTTCCCAATGTTCTCAATGCGGTTCCACGCTATAACATTATCATCGCTATCATTGTAGTTGGAAATACCATTGAAGACTGTATCGTGAATGTAAGTATTTATTATCCGTGAATGGCTAACCCTGTCCCAGCGAATCCCGTTTTGATAAGCATCATCTGCCTGCGCATTAACATTGGCTTTATTTCCATCTATCTGCAAGTCACGGATGGTAACATTGCTGACTGGCGCCGCCGGATAAGCCTCCCCAAATATATTATCCTGTGCTGTAGATTTTGATTTAAGAATGGATGCCCAGCCAGCACCGACATACTGAACATTAGTTTTCATAGGAATAGCAGCAGATATTATATAGGTTCCGGCTGGGAAAAACACAGTACCACCACCATTTGCGGCCACAGCATTCACAGCAGAGTTAATGGGAGTAATATCATCAGTTACACCGTCACCTTTAGCCCCAAACACTTTGACGTCACTATACATAGAACACCATTGTGACCCTACATCCATCCAAAGTCCACGCACATCATCAGTAACCTCGGCAAGTCGCCCTTGTGTACCTGCAGCAGGAAGATTGGCTTTGGTATAAGTATCCACAATGATGTCAGCACAGAATACAGTGGTTTGTGTTATACTTACTAAAAAGATTATGACGAATACCACCAACAATCTCATGTCCATCATTTTCATAACTACCACCTCCTCTATAAGGTGGGTAGGTGAAGACTATCACCTACCCACTATTTCTGTAACTCTGAAAGAGTTACTTACGGTGCCACTGAACATGCCCCAGTATTTCCATTAACATCTGTTGCAGTTACAGTAAGTTCCCCAGTAGGTCCTATAATGTGAGTATAATCTTTTGGTCCCCCTGCTACCTTTCCAGTTGGTTGAGATGGGTCAATTGAAATCTTAACTTTTTCACCATCTAAGACTGTAATAC
This sequence comes from Planctomycetota bacterium, assembly GCA_016206485.1. GTDB lineage: Bacteria > Planctomycetota > MHYJ01 > JACQRL01 > SBBU01 > JACQRL01. The sequence continues at coordinate 17,670 of JACQRL010000091.1, forward strand.
CATCAATTGATGCAATCACAGTCGCCACACCACAGTTATCACTGGCATCGCCAATGACCACCTCACGGAAATTGGCTGATGCATTTGGCATATTATTAGTACTTCTTCCAGGTCCATCAACCTGAATTAAGTCACACCCCGCAACCACAGGTGGAAGGTCATCAACAACTGTAACCTCTGCCTCACAGGTATCAGTTAACGAACCATCGCTCACAGTGAGAGTAACTGTGACAGGTATCCCAACATCACTGCAGTCAAAACTATCAATGTCTATACTTAATGAAAGGATATTCCCATCCGGGTCATAGGAACCACCGTCAACGTCATTAGCTATTATCGCAGCTTCTCCATTCCCATCCAGATAAACTGTTATATCCTGACATATAGCTACAGGTGCAGTGTTTACAACAATATCTGCTACTGCCAACAGATCTATTGTTGATAAACCGATGTTTCCTGCAGGGACATTTGCTATAATGTTGTAAGCACTACTCGGGTCTATCACACGAAGGAAAGGACCTAAAACACCCTCAAATCCGGCAACTACAATCTCATTGTCACCGTCCCCGTTTACATCCCCAACTGCTAATGCATCTACTTCAGTCAGGTTGTATGTCCTTGCCGATGCCACTATACCATAGCCACCACTTGGACTTAATACCCTGA
>JACQRL010000092.1 GCA_016206485.1 Planctomycetota bacterium
ACCTAGTCATATTATCCTGCGGCGTAAAACTGCTCAAAAACCAGACAAAGATAAAAAGAAGCAAGGCAGACAAAATGACCATGCCCGTTTTTTGCCCGGTATTCATGCTGGACCACAGATTAGTGAACTGTCTGAGAACTTTACTTAGAAATAATGGCATCTCCCCCTCCCCTTCCAAATTTAAATTTTAAAGTTTTAAATTTAGAACTCTCTATATCCTCACTCTTAGTCAAGAGTATATCTTCTGCGCACCTGCATGCAAACATAAAGATGGAGGAGACTTTCATTTTTATACTTATATTCTCATCCTCATAAGCTCTTCGAAAGTATCTACAAGTCTATTTCTGACCTGCATCATAAGCTCGAATGAAATCTGAGCTTTTTTGAATGAAATAACTACATCATCAACGGAAGCATTGCCTTTTAAATACTCTAAATAGACCTTGTCTGAACTTTCCTGCAATTTGCTTACGTCATCGATAATAGGCTTGAATATTTCTTTAAAACTCTTATCTGGTTGACTCCCCTTTTTTATCTCAAAAGCAGGAGTTTTTCCATCAACTGGATTTATTTCCATTTACTTCAAATTAGAGTAAATGATATTCAAACGGGATGAGATGTCTTCCAGCGCATTATTCAGAAGTGAGTAGCTTACCTCTCCAACTCCGGTTGATTTTACAAGTGTAGAAAGTTCATAATTGATTACTTTCAATTCGTTAGTGAGTAGATCTGATCCTGCTGTATCACCGCCAGATGCCTGTAATTCAGCCAGTTTTGCGTTTAAAATGTCCTTAAATGAAACTGACGGATTTACAGCTGACCTAGTAATCTTCTTCTGTAGATCGCTGAAATCAATAGGACGAATTTCGCTCATTTATACTCCCCTCCAATCCATATGATCATTCTATTATATTATTTCTGTACTACAATATACGTAATGACGATTCCGTCATAGATTTCAAATTCTCAATAGCAGTTGCATTCGCTTCATATGCCCTTACAGCAGTCATCATATCTGTCATTTCTACAAACGGATTAACATTCGGATAATAAACATATCCAAAATCTGGGGAATCGGGATTTTTTACAGCATGTGGATGAGAAGGATCAAAAATCTTACGGAAATCTGATCCATCTTCGACAACATTGGGAACTGTAACAGAAAGCAGTCTTTCCTTAAAACTAGGGTTGCCAGGCATAAAGACAACATTTTTTCTTCTATATGGAACATGCTTCACAAAGGTATTCGCTCCTACCTTTTCGATTTCTGTATTTGCAGAAGTTGTTTCTATATTTGCTATGTTATTTGCAATCATCTCCATTCTGATTCGTTGTGCTTTGAGTCCAGAAGCACTCACATCCATGGAAGATATTTCCATAGTTACCTCCTATTTACTAATTAGAGTACCCGCCCTCCGATGGCAGACCTCAACATTTGGAACTGATTCGACAACGCTTGTGCCGAAACATTATGTAAACCCCGGTTTTTAACCATTTCTGTCATCTCTTGATCAATATCTACATTGTTATCATCGTGCCTTAATATACCACCCTCATTTTTTCTCTCTATAAAAGCATAATCCGGCTTTTGCCCGGTAAATTCCGCGCTACCATGATCTCTGAAGATTATCTGTCTGGTATCATATCCTTTTGATTCATTAATTGACCTCTTCAGAACCTCCAGAAAATCCTTCTTTGATGCATCGACAGCCTTATATCCAGGAGTCTCCACATTAGCAATATTATTTGCAATTGCCTTATGCCTAATATTAGAGAAATGCATAGCTTGCTCTAATATAGGTATTGAGTGTGTACTGAAAATTGACTGTAATGTCATAGCTTAGGTAGTGGCAATTCGTGTGCCACAAGCAATCAGAAAATCAAGAAATTGACTTCGATAGCAGCTAGTAGCTTGTAGTCATCAGCTGGAAAGAGATGTAATCTGAAAGATTTTCAGTATATATGAAAAATTTGCTGCTTTAGTCTGGCATCAATAGTTCTTTTAAAAATCTCTTGCCGCTGCCAACTTTTTTGACCGCTAAAATTGGATCATTGCTTTCCCACAACAACTTTTCAGTATTATTATCAAGTAGAACTGAAGTTAAATCCTCTTTAGAATGCATTCGAAAACTTGGATTAGACGTATTTCAGCCAAGGAAAATTCTAACGTCGCCAAATATGGTAATAACCGATGATAACAAACGAAATCAGGATGCTTTTTTCAATCCAGCTTTTTTTGAGTTCAAAGTGAATTTCCGGATGCGGTCTAAACGGAATTCGTTAACGCCTACTTACTCGGTATTGTGAAGTAATCGTGTCAGATCATAGACTTTATCTTCACGAAAATACGCAGCCTGCATATGCTTAGGGGTAAGCTCAATCGCATCGCAAGGACAGGCTTCCTCGCACATTCCGCAATATATGCATCTCAGCAAATCTATTTGAAATGATTGTGGGACCTTTTCTCTATCAGGCCATGGAGACTCAGTTGCTACGATTGTAATACAATTAGCCGGACATGCTGTTTGGCACATAAGACATGCTACACACTTCGGTCTGCCTAATTCATCCTGCTTTAATCTGTGCTCTCCCCTGAATCCTTGTCTGAATGGGTAGTGTTCCTCTGGGTATTGGATGGTGAAGTGCCCTCCAAAGATTGTCATGACCATTCGCCTGAATGTAAGAATAAACCCTGGAATTAGATTAAGATACGTACACGTTAAAAATTTCTTCATATCAATGCCTTAACCAATATTAGTATTACAGTTAAAGGAAGCAAATAATGCCATGATAATCTCATTAATATGTCATATCTAAACCTCGGCAATGTCCATCTTATCCACATATAGATAAAAATAAGTATAAAAACTTTCGCTAATATAACTGCCAGACCTAACAATGCATTTAAAAAATTTCCAGAAACATCCACTACTCCTGGGAAATGATAACCGCCCAAAAACATTACTGACATGCAGAAACACATAACAGTAATCGCTATATATTCCCCCATAAAAAACATGGCAAATTTCATACTGGAATATTCAGTATGATAGCCGCCCACGAGTTCCGGCTCAGCTTCCGGGAGATCAAATGGAGCCCTCTTATTTTCAGCAAGAGCTGCAATAAAAAAAAGAATAAAAAACAAAAGAGAAAAAGGAAAATCGGAGACTATCGTCCATCCATAAGCAGCTTGTTTTTCGATTAGTTCTCTGAAGCTCAGGGTGTTCCACTTAAGTAATATGTAAAGAAATGATCCGCTAAGAATTAGCTCATAAGAAACCAGCTGGCTGGCCGCCCTGATCCCACCAAGCAATGAATATTTGTTATTCGACGCCCAACCGCCAAATGCTACTGCAAAAACTGCTGTTGAAAGCACCGCCATAAAAAACAAAATGCTCACCCCAAAATCACAAACCTGAAGTTTGAATGTATAATCTGCAAGAACTATATCCGGGCCAAATGGGATAAATGCAAAAAGAATCACCGGAGCAACCATGGCAAGAAGAGGTGCAAAAAAGTACATACCCTTGTCTGCATTTGTAGGAACTATATCTTCCTTGAAAAGAAGCTTAACTACATCTGCAAGCGGCTGCAGCAAACCAAAAGGACCGACTCTATTCGGACCGACTCTACCCTGAATCCACGCAGATATTTTTCTTTCCAGCCAAATGAGCAATGGGACAATACCCATAACAAGTACAAAGGCAAATAATACTTTGACTAATTCTAAAACAATATTCATACAGGGACGATTTGTTGTCTATTCAAAACAGCTAACAAGTTTTTAATAAACTCTTTCTCATCAGCGCTAAAATCAGGTGGTTTAACAACTTCATTGAATATTTGTCTCATTTCCTTTGAATTTACAAATGAACCTGATTTTTCCAGATATGAGCGCGCAGGAAGTATAAAATTCGCCTCTGCTTCTAATCCGGTTTCTGTAACCGAAATAACGGCTAGAAAATCAAGACTATCGCATAATGATAGAAAACCTAGACTAAGTCTTTTAAACGGGATCGCATTAAAAATCATCAGAAACTTTAGATCACCTGACTTAAGTTCAGCTTCTATATCTGAAAGCCCTTTAGACACTGCATCAGTTCCAAATTGATCTTCTAAAAATTTCCTATTGGAACTTTTTTCTGCCTCGATAGTAAAGGCCTTATAGTTAATGGCCTTACCAGCGTTAGTTATAAAACCGACCTTTACACCTTTAAAAATTCTGGTGAGTTCTTTTAAGCTTTCAATTTCCTCACAGGTATTACCTGAGGAAATAACAAAGCCAAGAGACTGATCTCCGGATTTTGCGGAGATCATCTGAATAGCGTTAGCAACAGATGAGATCGTTGCCAAACCCTTTCGAATTCTTTTATCGGCTGTTAAGCTGTAGTGCACTGTTCTGCCCTCATCACACATCCAATGTCCATTGACATCGGGATTGTATTTTGGAACAACTCTCTTGATCTCATTATCAACAACCGTCGCTGTAACACTGCATCCCTTACTGCACAAATTACATATTGTTTTCTGTTCTTTTGCAAACCAAACCCTTGCTTTGTAGAGAAACTCTTTATTAATAAGCGCTCCTACCGGACAAATATCTACCACATTAAGAGACATCTCATTATCTATAGGGTGACCAGGTGAAACATCTATATATGAATTATCTCCTCTGTTCACAACAGTAAGTTGTTCATCACCAACAACATCGCGGTAAAACCGGACGCATCGAGTGCATACTATGCATCTGTTACCCCAAATCCTTATCTTTTCACTTAGATCTTTTGTTGGCTTTAAAGTTTTCTCGGCGATTCCAATAAACCGGCTCAGATTGCCTCTCCAATTATAAGTATAGTCCTGAAGCAGGCATTCCCCTGATTTGTCACAAACGGGACAATCCAGTGGGTGATTCGCAAGTAGGAATTCTAAAACTGATTTTCTAGCATCTTGAACATCTTTTGTTTCGGTTTCTATAACCATTTTATCAGCAGCTTGCATCATACAGGCAGGTTCGAGCTTCCTCGACGTAGATGTTTTGACGAGGCACATTCTGCAGTTTCCCTCAGGTATAAGTCCCGGATGCCAGCAATAGTGAGGAATGAAAACACCGTTATCAATTGCCAATTTTATCACATTGGCACCAGGTTCACACTGAAACGCCTTGCCATTTATGGTTACTGTAACTGGCATAAATCAAGTCGAGTATACATCGCTCTATTCGGGCGTCCACTTCTTCTGTAT
>JACQRL010000093.1 GCA_016206485.1 Planctomycetota bacterium
GTATATGGAAGAGCTCCAAAAACTTCCAAAAGGGGCCCTGATTCTCAAAATTATCAAAGGTCACAGGTATTATTATTTAGAAAGAAGAGAGAACGACAGGATTAATTACAAGTATCTCGGCAAACCGTCAAACAAGATAATATCGAAATATATAAAGGCAAAAGAACTGCGTCAAAAATATGCTCCCCTGCTTAAAAGAGTTTTAGATCAGATAAAGTTTTTGCGCCACGCTTTAAACTATGGACAAAACCCAGGTTAAACTATTACACAGAGTATTATCAGTACTGCATAAGAACAAGGTTCTAGACAGCTTGATCGTTATTAGAATCCCTCATCCTGCATGCTTTGTCCTTCACAAGCTGATAATAATCAGCAAAAGGACAGACAAGGGCAAAGCCAGTAAAGATATTCAACAAATAGAAAGTTTAATGCATTTCTTCAATTCAACCAAGGAACTTAATACTCTAAAAGAGGTTTACGGCATGCTGAGCAAAGGATGGCAAAAAAGGATCAAAATCCAACTTACAAACAATCACTACTCTTTTTCCGATTCTATCAGAAAGATCATCACATAACATTCACAAAACAACAGCTCCGATGCGTCAGTTTTCACTGTATACTCTGCGCCCTGTTTCCTGTATACTGAATTCTGTATACTGTATACTTATATTATTCTTTATATATTTTCCATATGCCTGAAAAGCTAGCGCTGTGCATAAGACTGAGCTCGCTGGGTGATGTCATAAACACCCTTTACGCGGTTGAACAGCTCAAAGATAAGTACAGAATGCATTTTCTGACTGAAACCAGTTTTTCAGACCTTATAGTGAACAACCCTCTGTTTGAAAATGTCTTTACATTACCTGTTTCAGCAATCAGAAATAATCTTTGGAGCCCTTTTCAATGGCCCAAGGCATTGCAAATCGCATCATCTTTTGCAAAAAATCTTCGAAAGGAAAAGTATGATATTGTATTTGATTTTCACTCAAATCTGAAAAGCGCTCTCAACACATGGTTTTCACGCTCGAAAATCAAACGAGGTTTCGGTCCCGGCGACTGTTACGAATTCGCGCACATTTTTTATAACGAAAAACTCAGCTTGAATGGGAATATTATGCACAGACAGGACAAATTCGCATCACTTGCAGGGACAAATCTTCCCAAAACATCGGGACTTCTCACACTCCCTTCTATTCCAGAAATATCACGTGATAAATTAAGAGAGTTTCTTTCCAAATTCAAAATCGTAGATTCAAAATACATAGTAATTCACCCTGGCACGAGCAGGACTGGCGAAATCAAAAGATGGGAAACAGAAAAGTGGGTCAGGTTGATAACCAGCATCTATGATAATTTCGGTGTCAGATCTGTTCTAACATGGGGAAAAGGCGAGCTCTCGCTCGTAAGAATGATCGCCCAACTGTCCTCATACGCGGCAATCCCATGCTACCAAACCAGATCTCTTCACGATCTTCGGGCAGTTATTTCCGCTTCAATTCTGTTTATATCCTGTGACACAGGCCCGCTTCATCTGGCCTGCGCCGAAGATAAAAAATCGATAGGTCTTTACGGGCCAAAAGATCCAAGAGTCTACGCGCCGCGCTCCACAAGCTTTCATCTTATAAAAAGTCCCACAGGTAAAATGAAAGACATCAGCGTAGAAAATGTTTTAGAAGCGGCATCAAAACAACTCAGCTAACAGATCTCCGGCAAATCTTCTCGGGTTTCCACTGAGACACGAAGAATTGCAATTTTTTGTCTTTTCTGTGGTTCAGTGTTGTTTCTCTGTGTTTCTGTGGCAGAAGAACTTAAATTGCGCCGAACTTCTGCGAACCTATTCCAATGTCACAAGAAAATGTTTAGACTTATCAACATTTTCAAATGATTTTGATTTGGGTGGAAACGCCTGGCCGGGAAGATACCGAGTATGAAATATAATACTTGTTATCGGCTTATCAGCAATAAGCTCAAAAGAAAAACTACCTCCCTGGTCTGTAGATGAGTTTTCAGTCAGATATGAACCCTGAGATATTGTTATATGAATATTCGCAAGCGGATTTCCATTTTTATCAACACATGCGCCTGTAAATCTGACAGACTCCGCAACCCTTGTCAACACAACCTTCAAAGAATCTGTGATCTCTACATTTTCCAAAGTCTTGGAATAAAATTTATGATGGAACTGCAGCTGCTTCACAGGTTTATTAACAAGCCCTTTCATAGCGAAATAACCGTCATCTCCGGATACAACAGATAAATTATTAACATCTTCCTGACTGCAGGAGACCCAAACACCTTTTAAAGGGGCTCCATTCTCATCCAGACACTGCCCCTTAAGTTCAAATCCAGCCTCTTCCATACTCATCTCGACAGTTCGTTCTTCACCAACGGACAGCGGGTCTACCTGAACAGTTTTGTTCACAAACCCGTGCCTCTCACACAACAACTTTATCCGTATATCTGCAGGACATACGATCACAATCTCACCCGGAACATACCTGTAATTGGATCCGTTCTCATATGCAATCACTGATGCCTCTTTATAACCTGAAACAACATAAGTGAATTTATTAAATGAATCTTCTTTAACTGACATATGTAAAAAAGCGTATTCCTTGATATCAGGTGTCGGGAAAACCTTCACCTTAAGAGACGCTGTTTTGTTGCAGTGAAAAGATGCTTCAACCAATTGTTCCTTTGCATTCAGTTCAAAACTCTGGATAGAAGCATAGCATGGATTTCTATAAGACATCACGATATCATCTGTCCCGTCATTCTTGTACTTTGTGATAAATCTTTCCGTGCCTTTCAGATATATATAAAGTTTATATTTTGCTGCAGGAGGCGAACTATATTCAGCAGTGATTTCGAATAATCCCTTTTCATCTGTGATGCTCGATAACGAGTTAATAAGTTTTGTTTCGTCTTCACTGAATATTTGCGCATGAACCCTGACAAGATCCGCCGGTTTGCCGTCACCATCAACAACACTTCCTCTGACACATACTGTTCGTCTTTCTCCACCACTGGAGATCTCTTTCTCTGTATTCTGACTATTGTCTATGCTCTTTTCTGATTCAGCCGCTTTTTCACTTACAACCTCTTTTTCATGTTTGATAGAATCTGAAGTAACAATATTATCCTTATTTCTTTCATGA
>JACQRL010000108.1 GCA_016206485.1 Planctomycetota bacterium
ATTATATACCTTATACAACTCTCTTGATTTTATGCCTGGCCGCATATTCTCCATAACAATATTTAGTGCCTCATAAGCGGCGTTTACGGCCTTTTTGATTTCATCAGGTATTTTACCCAGCACTACCGGTGTGCAGATTACCCCGTTATATCCCTCATAGAGCGAACCTGCTTGAAGGTCTATTATTTCCCCCTCGCTAACTTTTCTAAGTGTATTCCTGTTCATACAAAGATTTGAATTGTTCGGGCCAGATGGTATCATTGGTGCGAATGAATTACAATAGCCCTCAGCCCCAAGACGCAGCATCTGCGCTTCAATGTCAGCCTGGATATCAAGCTCTGTTGCCCCGGGTTTCAAACGGCTTACGGCAAACTCAAAGGATTCTGTAATTATCCGGCATGCCTTTTTAATACAGGCAATCTCATTTTCTGATTTCCTCATCCTGAGTTCATACATAAGGGCTTCTGCACTTATCTTCTCAATGCCGGGGAAAACCCTTTCCAGTTTTTTGTATATTTCATAGGGGAAAACGAGGTCACCTACGATTCCAATCTTTTTTATATCGCATTTGCTCTTTACCTCTCTAAACAAATCCTCAAAGTCAATCTGCCCTTCTATGTTATATTCAACGCCTGATACTTCACCCACTTCAGGCATAATTCTTATATTTTTTACTTTAGACTTATGCCTCGACCACTCATGGCATGCCTGTCCAGAGCATAAGATTGGTTCTCCTTTTAGCGGGATTACCATAGCAGCACTTTCATTTATCGCAGAGACATCTGAAAAGTACCTAACTGCTGATGGGTCGAGTAAGTTTGAGAAAATTACAACAATATCAATGCCTTCATTGGACATCTTCTCCTTAAACCTTTTCATCCTCATGCCAAACTCTTCATCAGGGATTTTGGGAAACCAATTTTGATCAGGCATGTAATTATTCCTCCTATTATCTATTTTTCCAGATTCTACTTACCCGCAAATAAACCCGTCACTTCCTCTGCATTTAAAACGCGGCTGTAAATACGCACATCATCAATAATGCCATTGAAACACCCTTGCTTTCCTTTACCTATGGAAATTGACCATTGAATGACTGGAAATGCCTTCACGGGTACGGTTTTGTGCGCCTGTCCATCCACATAACCAAATATCACTTTTTGCGTTTCATCGTATCCAAAGACAATGTGGTGCCAATTACCGTCACTGATTTTAATTTGTGCGTTCGGGTCCGGACTGTGCCCGCCGCCCAGGTAAATCCGTGCCTCTGCATAAGTATTATCAGGAGTGGGCGGAGGGACTGCTCCCTGGACGATATAGGTAAGGACATCTTTTTGCTGAACTCTCACCAGAAAACAATGCGTCATATCTTGATACTGCTCTATAAGAACCTGCCCGTACTGCTCATTAGACGTCTTTATCCACATCGTTACAGTAAAACTATTTTTCGCAAGTTCCAGATTATCGCCAAAAAGTATCTCTACAAAATCAGGTGCCTCGGGGTTCCCCTTAAAGGAAAGGGCTTTGCCAATCTTCCCTTCTACCCATTTAGCGCCTGTTATTTCTCCGTCCATTTTGTTGCCTGACACGTCCCGAGCAACACTGCCGGAACCTTCGTCAAACGGCCAGTGAACAAGTAATCCTTCCCCCTCAGCATGAATGTAATAAACCCCTGCTATAAACAGCAACATCACCATACCTGTCAACATCCACAATTTCCTTACTACCTTTCCCATTTTTCTTCACTCCTTTCTCAATCTGTTCTGCCCAATAAACGCACTACGCCCTTTCTCTATTCACATTCTAACTTTCAAATGGTAAAATCTCCTCAAAAAATGTCTTATAAAGTGTTTCTATATTCTCTAATGGAATTTCCGGATAAACTTCCCCTCTGCCGATAAGGCCGCCATTCTGCCAAAGGAGACTGATTGTATTTCTTATATACCCCTCTATCTCATCAGGTCTTCCAAAAGGTAAAAGTCTCTGCCTGTCTATATCAGTAGCAATAGTTATTCTTCCCCTGAATATTCCCGCCATATCTTCCAAAGTATGGCATGAAAATTGAGGATTGAGGATATCTACGCCAATTTCAATTAAGTCATTGAATATAGGCACAATATAACCATCACTATGGAAATAAGCATAAGCGCCTGTTTTGTGGATTGCCTCTACCATTTTTCTATATCTTGGCTTGAAGAATTCTCTCCATAAGCCGGGATCTATCATTAAAGAATTTTGAGTTCCCCAATCATCTTCAAAAAAGATGCAATCCGGGGAAACCTCAGTAAGAAGACCGATCCTTTCCAGATTCCAGTCTAAAAGTTCATTACTTAGTTTTAAGAATTCCTTCGGCATTTCGACCAGATCTATCATGAGATTTTCATACCCTCTTAGCCATTGAAGCCGCTCAAAATAGCCGCAACCGGCTTGAAAAAAACTCATAGTAAAATATTGTTTCTTCCGTTCAGCAACAGTTCCTGCCATATTTTTTATATGCCCTCTGTCCCATTGCACAGGAAACTTTACGTCAGCGAGCCTGCTATAATCAGCAAGAGGCGGCTCTCCGACCGGTTGTCCGAAAAGTCCATCTACGCCAACTTCTATCCTGCACCCCCATTCATCAATATAAAACCCTTTCCTTAACGATGCAGGAAGTTCAGCGATGCTCCTTGGATAATTAGTAACCGGCCCAGAAAAATCATCCGGATATCTTTTAAGAATTTGTGCAAGACTCTCTCCATATTTAATATAGCACGTCAAGGCAATTGAGTGACTGATAGGGATACGGTCCGGTTTCCTGAACTCTATTGTTCTTATCACCCTTTCTCTGCTATTCATCTATGTTCCTTTTAAATCTTTTTATTTGCCGGATTTCGATAATTCAAATATCCTAAAGTCAAAAGGCTGCACTACGGTATTTAAGGCGCTCATTCCGGGACGCATAGCAATCTCTTCATTATTCCAGATATCCCTGACAATGCTATAGTCATGGTTATCAGGCAGACGGATACTTCCCTTCCATGCATTTCTGTTGTGGTTCATCAGGCTCACGATTAAACCTTTCCCGCTCCGGTTGATCTGAAAATGGATTCCATCATCTATCTGAACGGGAAGATGTTGTTTGAAGAGATGATCAAACGCATGCTGAGCGGCGTCGGTCAAACGCGTCAGGCCGGTGCTTTGATACCAGTGCTGGGTAAACAACATGGCATTTCCGTTACCCGCTTTATTTGTCGTAACTAACGGAGTTCCCGATTCTGTGCTGATCATAGTTCCAGCAGAACGCTCCGCCCCGAGAACGGCAAACTCATTGTTGTACTCCATGAAGGTTTGTCTGCATTGATGACAGTAGCTTGGTTCCCTGCTCATATCTCCCCATGCCAGTGGATTGGTATCGTTGTCAGTTGGCAGGGTCACGCCGAACAGTTCCGTAACCATCTGTTCCGAAAGATAATCTATATCCGGATGCCTGAGATGAGGACGAGGCGCAACATGAAAGATGTTAGCCACCAGTGTTCCGCCCTCATTCACATAGTGTTTCAACACGTCATAGTCTCTTTTCTGCAAAATAATATCACCGGCCAAAATCACGACTTTGTACCGCTTTATCGTTTCAATCTGCACTCCTTTATTATCCATGACATCAAAACCCGCACTGTAAGGGGTATTAACAAGGAATCCTTTTTCCAGAGGTCTCTGGTCAAAACCGGAATATAGTTTAGAGCAATATTCCTTCTCAGATTGCCAGTCCACTTCGTCATTGAAGTTTTTGTAGAAACCCATGCCGGAAATACGAAAACCAGGATAGATAAAATTAAACAGGTTGTCCATCATATAGTCACCCTGACTGTAAGGCACTCTGTTGCCGAAGACCTGTTTCTTGAGCACCCATGTCCCGTTGGGATCCCAACCCTGATTGGAGTCAATGAGAAAAGCGAACGGGACAAGCGGTTCGCCGATGTCCTGTCGGTGAAGTTTCGCAAAATTGTGAAATCTTTTCGCCATTTCACCGAGCGGTGACAGTTTTCTGGC
>JACQRL010000100.1 GCA_016206485.1 Planctomycetota bacterium
GGGCATCTTGGTGCGCTCCTTGCCAGTTGATACAGGTAAATATTTTAAATAATGATGAGATAAAAGCAGATCTCGAGGGATTTATTTTATTAAAAATGGATGTATCAAATTCTTTATCACGTAATTCTAAGAGAATGATCGAGGTATATAAGATCATTAATCCTCCTGCAATTGTATTTTATAACTCTAAGGGGCAATTAGTTGACTCGCCTCGATTTGTCACATACAATTTCACCCTGGAAGATTTAAGGAAAGCCTTGAAGAAGATAGATTGATATTTAGGAGGTTTTATGAGTAATTTACCGCATATTACCGACGAGACGTTCAAGCAGGAAGTACTTGACAGTGATAAACCTGTACTCGTAGATTTTTACGCACAATGGTGAGGGCCGTGTAAAATGTTGTCTCCAGTTTTGGAGCAGTTGTCAACAAAGTATTCTGGAAAAGCAAAGATTGTGGCAATTGATGTTGAGCAGGCGCCGGGAGTCACGGCACAGATGGGAATTATGGGGACACCAACCGTAATCCTTTTCAATAAAGGGAAGTCTTTGGATAGAGTTGTCGGATACAGACCTGTCGATGTCTTTGAGACGCTTCTCAAAAAAGCTGTTCCGGTATAGTTGTGTCTGAACAGCTTGCAGATACATTTGGCAGGATAGCAAAAAAGTTACGAATATCAGTAACTGATCGTTGTAATTTCAGATGTATTTATTGCATGCCTGTTAATCCCGTATGGATGCCCAGAGGGGATCTTCTTACTTTTGAAGAAATAAGGAGATTGAGCGCTGTCTTTGCATCATTAGGAGTCACTTCTGTAAGACTTACCGGTGGTGAACCGCTTATTAGGAGAGACATTTGTAAACTCGTAAGTTCTTTAAAAAGTATTAGCAGTTTGAAAGAGGTAAACATAACAACAAACGGATTCTACCTTACCGATAGAATTAATGAGTTGATTGATGCAGGAATAGACAGAATAAATGTCAGTCTTGATACACTCCGGCCAGAAAGATTTGAGCAGATGTCCAGAACAAAATTACTCGATAAAGTTTTGAAGGGTATAGAATGCTGTAAGACGAACGGATTGAGCAAAACAAGGCTGAATGTTGTTGTGATTAAAGGATATAATGATGATGAACTTCTTGATTTAATAGATTTTGGAAGAAAATCAGGATTTGAAACAAGATTCATAGAGTTTATGCCATTAGAAGGTGATAATATCTGGTCAAGCGATAAAGTTGTTACACAAGAGGAGATGCTAAATATAATCAAAAAACAATTAAGGTGTAAAGCAATTCAATCCAACAGCAGTTCTCCTTCAACTACTTATGAACTAGAAGATGGATCTATATTTGGAATAATTCCAAGTGTCTCAAATCCGTTTTGTCGAAGTTGCGACAGACTTAGGCTTACTGCGGATGGGAAGTTCAGAACATGTTTATTCGCGGTCGAAGAAACAGATCTTAAAGGACCTTTACGAGCAGGCGCAAGTGACGAAGAAATCAAACACATTGTTAAAACTTCTGTATTTAAGAAATGGGATGGCCATATGATTAATCAGCCAGGATTTGTAAAACCTGTAAGGAATATGTACCAAATAGGTGGGTAGCCCACTCGATTGAATGGGCCACAATAATGTGAAATAACTCATTTAACTTTTAACTTTCTAGCCTTCAATTGATTCTGTTTCTGCAGGTAATTCAGCAAATATTTGTATTGTCTCATCGAATGCTTTTTTGAAATCATCAATGTGATCTTTAAAAATAAATATTGTATCGTAAAACCTTTTTCCATCCTTCCATTTCATTTGTGTAATGGAAAAATACTTGTTCCCATTTTTTGCCTCCCTGATGTTAAAAAAATAACTTTTGCCTTTTGAGATGATCTTTTTTGAGTAGATCTCTTGTTTTTGATTAGTCTCCATAAATTCCTCCATTAAAATTTTATTGTTCAGATGTAGGCAACAATCAGGCCAGTAATAATTCCAGGGAAAAGACATGTGTATAACTATAGATTGTTATTGAGTTACAGATCGTTACAAATTTATATGAAAAGCAGATGTAAATCACAGATTGGAATTCTATCTTCGTAATCTCCTTCAAATCTGTGAAAGCAGTGACCAGTAAGAGTTTTTTACGGGGGGTTGCTTAGCTTTTTTGACTGGCTGGTGCAGTTCTGTAGCCGATTATTATATAGTGAGAACTATAGCAGTTTTGAACCAAAAGGGTGGTGTTGGAAAGACTACGGTTGCCGTTAATCTTGCCTGCGCATTATCTCTGTACGGAAAGAAAGTGCTTCTTGTCGATCTTGATCCGCAATGCAACGCGACGATTTCCTTGTCTTCTGCAAATCCATCTGTTGGAAACATCTATACGTTGCTGTGTGGCGGGACTTCGCTCGAACAAAGCATTACTATCATTAGTAATAATCTTCATATGTTGACTTCATCGATAGATCTTGCAGGTATAGAACATGAACTTACTCCTGCTGATCTGTCAATAATCAAAGATACGTTTGTACATGTTGGCACGTATGACTATATTATCTTTGACTGTGCTCCATCACTTGGCTTACTGATTTTGTCTTGTTTAACGTATGTAAATGAAGTATTTATACCCGTTCAGCCTGAATTTTTTGCATTGAATGGATTGACGCTTTTGCTGAAGTCTATTGATATGGTCAGAGTGAAGTTGAATCCTGAAATTGCCATTACAGGAATTATATTTTCTATGTTTGAGGGCAGAAGACTTGTAACAAAGGAAGTAGTTGATGAGGTTACCAGGCATTTTGGCACGTCTGCATTCAAGACAAAAATCAGAAAAAATGTAAAACTGGTTGAAGCCCAGTCATATGGAAAAAGTATTTTTGATTACGATAAAGAATCAATAGGAGCAAAAGATTTCGCGTCATTAGCTGGAGAAGTAATTAATCAGGAAGTCCGAACGGATTCGACAATCGAGCATACTTTAGTCATTAACAATTAGGTAGGTAAATAAAGAAAGTTGACCCTTTTCCCTCTGAAGAATTAAACGTAATTACTCCGTTATGATCGTCTATAATTTTTTTTACTATTGCCAGTCCAAGTCCTGTCCCATTTTTCTTTGTTGTAATGAACGGGGTGAAGAGTTTGCTTCTGACTTCATCGCGTATGCCGCTTCCATTATCATGAATCGATATGATTGAATACTTGTCGTCCTTTCTTATGTTTACGGCAATTGTTACCCCCTCAGATTTGCTTTCGGCGGCATTGATCAGCAAGTTCAATATTGTTTCGCTAATCTTATCTGGGTCGACCTTAGTAAAAAGTCTTGAATATTCTCCTGTTTTGGTAATTGATACATCTTTAAATCTGAGTTTGATCAGATTTATCGTATTATCTACAATTTCCTGGAGATCACATACTCGCAGATTTAACGGCCTTTCAGATGCGAACTTTAAAAAATCGTTGAGAATTGAATTTAGTTTATCAGACTCTTTAATTATTAGCTGTAGGAGTTTGGAATCTTCGAGATTGCTGCTGAGTTTTTGCAGTTCCTGACTGGCGCCTTTAATTGATGTCAGCGGATTCCTGATTTCGTGTGCCAGCGCTCCGCTGATTCTCACTATAGATTTGTAGAACTCCTGTTTTTGTTTGTTTCTTTCCAATTCTTTTAGAGAGCTGATATCATTTACAACAATAGCAGTTATGGGCTTAGCTGCGATATTGCTAAAAATGAGTTTCCTGTACTGATATGTCAATTCCCCGTGAGGAATTTCATCTGTAAGCTTGTCACTTTTCAAAATTTCTTTTATTTTATCGTTGGTAAGATTAATCTCATCGAATCTTTTGTTTGCCAATATGAGCTTGTTGCTGTCGCTGAATATTGCGACAGCGTCCACAACGGATTCGAATATCAGATTTCTTAGTTGTCGTTCAACCGCAAGTTCTTTGGCAAGAAGATTTGACAAAACTGCGACTATAACTATCGCAATGATCATCGATACGTAATTTGCTACAAGTTTTGCTACGGCAAGATCAGAGGCTTTAATTCCAAAAATCGAAACATTTATAACATCTGTATATATAAGAAAATGGGTAACGTGTACAAGTGAGATCGCTATAATTATCGATGTTGTAATGAATAAAGAGTTCCATCTGTCAAGTACAAGAGGTGTAAAAGTGAGCGGAATAAAATAAAGCCCAATATAGATCTTGTCAATGCCTGAAAATAAGATTAATAACGATACAAAAATCACATCGGATATAATCTGTATATTTGCATGGACTTTTCTGGGGATGTTGGTTTTTAGCAAAACAAGATAGATAATGTTTGAAGCAAGAAGTATTATCAGGATCGAGTATGTCGGGAT
Source organism: Planctomycetota bacterium (assembly GCA_016206485.1). Classification (GTDB taxonomy): domain Bacteria; phylum Planctomycetota; class MHYJ01; order JACQRL01; family SBBU01; genus JACQRL01. Next base: position 4,348 of record JACQRL010000100.1, read on the forward strand.
AAAAATAGCTTCAGTAAGATTTAATTTTTCTGATAATCCTCCGCGCGCCAGGGCTGTAAGAAAGATAAGGGCAATTGAAAAGAAAAGACGAAATCCAATCAGATATTTTAATCTCTTTTCCAGCGTTATTTTAAACATATAAATGTGTCAATAAATCCCGACTATGATTATATTGTGTTGTAAATCAGTGAGTATTGAAATGTAGCTGATTTTAAGAGAGTATTGACCTATTTCGTCCACAGATGACACGGATTTGAGAGGATTACACAGATAAGTGTAGTAAATCATTATAATGAGTCTGTGTAATCAAATTTAATTTGTGTAATATGTGATAAGTAAGATTTTTGAGTAGCATCTGTTAGCCACCGAATTTTTTGATCATAGAAAGTAATGGCATGAATATTGATAGTACAACCAACCCTACGAAGATTCCCATAATACTGATCAGGAGAGGCTCAACTATTGATGTTAATGCTTTGATTGTTGTCCTGACCTCATGCTCGTAAAATTCCGCGAGTTTTTTCAGCAGTGCTTCGACATGTCCGGTTTTTTCCCCGACTGCAATCATTCTTATCAGGATTGGAGGGAATAACTTATGTCTTCCTATGACTTCCGAGAGATTTTTTCCCTTTCCGATCTCATCTTTTGCATGGTCGCATATTTTCTTGATGTGCACATTGCCTGAAACTCCTCCGACTATATCCAGTGAGGTTATAAGGTTTACTCCGCTTTCCAGAAGTGTGGCAAGTGTTTTTGAAAAACGCGCAATTGTTACCTTGCGGATCATGTCTCCAAACACGGGCAGATAAAATTTTGCAAGATCCCAGCTCTTTCTGCCAAAAGTTGTTTTAAGAAATTGCCGGAAGCCTGCTATGAAAACTGCGATTCCAACAATAACCATGATTGCATTGCCCCGGCAGAAATCGCCAATTCCTAGCATCACATTAGTAATTGCAGGCAGTTCCTTCATTTGCATCTGTTCGAACATCTTTTGGAATTTAGGCAATATAAATATCATCAGGAAGCCGGTTATACCGAAGATGAGACAGAGAGAAAATACCGGATACATCATGGCTCCTTTAATCTCTCGCTTTAATTCTTCTGCTGTTTCAAGATATTCTGCTAGTCTTTCAAGAATGGCGTCAAGCTGCCCGCTGGCTTCTGCTGCTTTTACCATCTGTACATAAATTTCTGAGAATATTTTTGGGTGAACGGCTATTGCGCTTGAAAGATCTGAACCGCTCCTGATCCTTTCTATGATATCGTCAAGAGCCATTTTAAAATGCCACGCTGTCACCTGTTCATACAAAGTTTCAAGTGCCTCTAATAATGTCATTCCAGAAGAAATCATTGTAGCAAGCATTCTCGTGAAGACTGTCAGCTCTTTTCTTTTTACGGTGAACTTGACTTTACGTCCGAATAAATCCTTTGGGACTGCTTTTTCTTTGATTTTTATCGGATCTAAGTTTGATCTTAAAAGTTCTCCTTTGACTGATCCAACTGATGAAGATCTAATGTAACCGGATCTTTTTTTTCCATCAGGGGTCGTTGCTGTGTATCTAAAAATACCCATATCAAACTATCGAACTCTTGCATAAAAACATTAGTATTTTTCCTGTTTTGGTACTTTGTTATTTCCTTAAGTCATAGTATAGTAACCTAAAATCTGTAAATAAACAGATCCTGTTTAGAGCATATTGGTAAGCGCATGAGCTTTGGTAATTATTTCATTGAATTCGAGTTCTGGTATTGAATCGTGAACAATAGCTCCGCCGGAGTTAAACAGCATTTTTCCTCTTATGTGAATAGCGGTTCTAATAGCCACATTGAAGCAGAAATCTCCGTTGCTTTTTATGTAACCTATTGCCCCTGTATAAACGCCTCTTTTTGTAGGTTCTAGTTTCTCTATCATATTCATCGCGGCAATTTTGGGAGTGCCTGTTACAGATCCTCCCGGGAAGCATGATGTAAAAATATCATAAAACTCAATATTAGGTAAAAGTCTTCCATTTATTTCGCCGCTTAAATGATGTACTGTCGGGTGTGTTTCCATTCGTTTATGGCAGGAGACTTTCACGCTGTTTATCTCACAAATTTTGTGCAAATCATTTCGTTCCAGATCGATTATCATTGAGAGCTCAGCATCATCTTTTAATGAACGCCAGAGTTTGACTTTATTTGAGTTGTCTGTTTTTTTTGTTGCTCCTCTTTTTATTGTTCCCTTTATAGGTCTTGTGCGTATAAATCTGTCTTTTTTGTACAAAAATTCTTCTGGAGAGTTGCTTAGTATTGTAAAAGGTCCACATGGAAGAAGTGTTCCATAATAGCAAGGAAAGTTTTTTTGAAGTTTGTTGTAATAATTGATGCTCTCATCGGGCGCATCAAACA